>JAZFSW010000140.1:0-4514 GCA_036446375.1 Desulfobacterales bacterium
AACCCGAAACAGGAACGCATTGGCCATAATGTTACGGGCAGTAGCCACGGCATCTTGTGCAACACTGAGTCTGGAGAGCACGAGAAGCCAGTTAAGTGTCGGAACGATAAAGCTGAACAGGAACATGAAACCTGCAACACGTGCAGCTCGATGTTGTGATGTATCGACGATACGGTCTCTCATTTCAATTCCTCGATATGAACTCCCGGTTCCTCAATTAATTCCTGGTTATCTAAAATACACACGCATGCCGATATAGCAGCCGTAATCAGGCCCCGGCATTGCATCGCTGGTGTCAACCAACCGGATTTGAACCCCGGACTCTATCATCATAAACATTTCCAAACTGGAAAAATACCACCAGCTCGATTGGATTCCCGGATTCAAGTAAAGATTTACTCCCTCTGTTTTCTTCATTACAGCGCCCGCCATTTTGCTGCTTGCGTGCCACATCCCTTCGATGCCGATTGTGGGATAGAATTGATCCTTGATTCCCAACTTCACCATCATGAAATCCAAGGTATAATGGAGAGATTCACCCGGCCTGAAACCATCATGGGAAACAGGAAAAGAGTACATGATGTGAGAATGAATGCGAAAATATTCCCGGGAGTCGAAATGAACCATGAACCCGAGCGTTGCATCCGTAGAACCGTTACCGGGTTGAAGTTTCACGGGCAAAGGGGTGTTGCCCAGCGTGGCCAGATCCGTAGAAGCTGTAGGGAGTTTCAGTTTTCCGACCAGACTGACCAGTATATTCAAAAGCCTGTCTTTTCCCAGAAACCGGTACGGTCGATACACACCGAATTGATATTTGGCTACAATCTTAACGTCCCCCCATGTCTCATAGTCTACGCTCTTCTCAACAGAATCACTGCCAAGAATCCGCAATCGCTTATGGATGCGGGGAACCTCTATTCCAAATCCGAATTTTTCACCGGGGACCATTAGCGTCATGGTCGTGACAAAGAGATCCTGATCGTAATGGGAGCCTGATTGGAGCGGCATATCCCGACCGGATTCGTATGCGGTGAGAAGACCGGAAGACGGTTCCCATGCGGTCGTATCTGTTACAAAGCAGAAGCCTTGTGACGCAAATATCAGGATAATCAGCACGCCAAGAACGATACTTTTCATGGGACCCTATCCCCTTGCGATGAGAGGTTCTGAGAACAGCCACTTGCCAATATGTTTCCTCTTGTATGGAACGCCATTGGGAAAACAGGGCCGGACAGATCATCTTATACCCCTTGAGATTGACATCTGTCAGCGTATCCCAGCCTGCTTCATCCAGATCCAGCAGGGAGGCTTGATGATACACTACGGCACTGTTTGCCAGGATGTCAACCGTGCGAGAGCTGCCCATCGTCTTTCCGGTCGCTGTATTATTTCCATCGGCCAGAAATGCATCATATTCGACAGGGGATTAGATATCAACCCTGACAGTGCTCTAATCTGCAGGCACACCGATCCCTTTCGGGCAAAACCTGTTGACATGACCTGCCACATATTTCATATTCCGGGCTGACAAAAGTGGCATCTCAGAAGATAATCCATTGAAATCAGAGGAAAGAGAATGACTATGAACATTGTTGGAATCGATTATGACAAATGCTCCAGTTGTAGAAGTTGCATCGCTGATTGTTCACGGTCACTATTTGCAGAAGATCCTTCGGGAAAAACCATTCGCCTGCCCGATGAAATGGGCCGGTGTAATATCTGCGGAAAATGTGTGGCCGTCTGCAAGGAAGATGCAATCGTGTGGGAGGGAGACTGGGAAAGTGATGTTGAGTCCTATCCCGGTGTGAAAAACTATGAAGAAAATGTCTCATACGAAGACTTGATGCAGCTATTCAAAGCAAAACGCTCGGTGCGTCAATATAAGGATAAACCGGTTCCTGAAGATCTGCTTGAGAAAGTGTTTGAAGCGATGCGCTATGCATCAAGTGCAGATAATAGGAGAGCCTGGAATTTTGCCGTTGTGTCCGATCCCGCATTGATAAAGAAACTAAGTCAGGAATCCATCCGGATGGTGCACAGCTACATCGGGTTTCCCTCTGCAGATGACGCAGTGAGTCACTTTGATTCTACTGATAAAGATCCCATTTTTTACAGGGCCCCGGCACTCATCTTCCTGACAACCGGCGCCACCGGATCCATGCCCCAGGTCGATGCCGGGATCGTGCTGACCTATGGACAGTTTGCTGCCCATGCAGTCGGGCTGGCAACCTGCTGGATAGGAATGGCTCATGGCTTGGGAATGAATACGGATCTGATGAAAGAAATTGGCCTAGAAGGCCAGATTGATGGGGTTCTCACAATCGGTTATCCTGCAGTCAAATATCATCAAACGCCACCTCGAGGGCCGCTAAATGTCATCGGTCTGAATTCTGGTACCACCGGGTGATCCCTTAAAAGAAGCATTGAACCTCAAATGTAATCCGGTCTTCTTCCCTGTATTGCCAGAGAAGGGATTCTTCATCCGGAATGTCAAAGAAGGCAAATGAGGTCTTGATCTCAATACTGTCTGTCAGGTCATAGGTGAGCTGGGCATCATGAAACAGGCTTCGGTCATTGATGCGGTAGTAGAAGACATATTCGAGGGCAAGGGTCTGATTCCAGAAATCCGTTGTGAAGGTATAGTAGAAAGAGGTGCTGTCCCTGTCAAAAGCTGATAGACCTGCCATATCACCGAAGATATGCCGATTGGCGATCTCAAACGTCATCAGATACCGCCCGTTGGCATTGTATTCCATGCCGGCGGCAAGATCCATAATCTCAGATTCTACCTGGCGGTAACTGCTGTTTACGCCCATGCCCTGGAGGGAGATCGGGCTTTTGTAGGCAGCCTCAAATTTCAGGAGAATGCTCTGCATGGCGTAGGTTACACCTGCACCTGCCATACCATAATCCGGATAGCCTTTTATCACTACAGGCATCGCATTCTCAAAATCGCCTCTGTGGTGATACACGGGCGAGTTGACAAAAAACCGGCCGGCCATAAGAGACACTTCGGTTTTTGAATAATTCTTGTCCAGGCGGATCCCGTATTCAAAATCACCGAATTGCGGTTCTTCCCGCCTTACCAGGAACATGTCCATGCCCGGCAACTTACGGTCATACCGGGTATCCCCATCAGGCTCCTCGTCTGTATCCGGATATGGCGCAACAAAGAAGAATGCGTTGAGAGAATCACGGTAAATGTCGGCAGAGAGCATGAACTGGCCGAATCTTGAATCCTCTAGATCCACAAAGATGAATTCAGACAGATCCCTGGGCGAGACCACATCGGTAATGGCAGATGTATCGGCTTTCCCCCAGACAATGATCTGGTTACCCAGCTTAATAGAGAAATCATCATATCCGGCCTGAAGATACAGTTCCCGTAGGCGGGCGTCGATAAACAGGTCTCTATCCTTGGCATCTGCCCTGTGGTCGGTTCGGGGAACAAGCGAGAGTTTACCGTCAAATCTCAGAAAGTAGTTGCCGCCAAACAAGACTTCGGACTCCTGGCGCAGATACCCGTAATTGGTGACGATCGCCGGGTCCCCGGTCGTGCCATAGGAGAACTGGTATCCCAATGTAAAGGTGGCGTCCTTTATGAACCTTGTGGCAAGACCGGGTGTTTCTGCCCCTCCCGGGGTCTCATCGGCTGTGTCAGCGGATGGATGGGAATCATCAACCGATTCGTCCTCGTCAAACACATCGACGGTGTCATCATCGGAATCAAAAGCGCTTCGGCAATATCCCGAGGTCCAGGGCGCAGTCAGGAGAAAGGCAATGGCAAGCACGACAAGAACGATGAACGGCTTCTTGATAAGAGAATGTGAGTACATCTTCTTTTGTTTTGATCCACAAATGACGTAGATGGCACGGGTTGATAGATCTATCTGAAATTCTCCTGGTACTTTTTCAAGTGGCTTTCGCGGAATGCCCCATCCGTCAGTGCTCGCCGGGTCAGGAACGCATCTTTCACATCCACATTGAGGGCGATGTTTTCATAGGTCATAACGGTTCGCCTTTCGGTATCCAGATTCAGGACCACAATCTGCATGGGCACCACGATACCATCGACGGTTTTGATCCTGCCGAAATAGATTCGCTTCACCTTCTTTCCCTGGCGGTTGTAGAGTACGGATTTTAGAATGATGTTCCGTTCCCGATCGATCCAGTCCCGGGATTTTGAGTAGTTGCTCTTCCTGGCCTGCTCCTTTGTAGGGATGGTCTCAATAACCACACAAGGCCGCTTGGCATAGGTTTCTTCTCCCAGGAGTTTGTAGGTGTAGTCATCCAGATGTCTCTTTTCCATATCTTCATAGCTTAACTCAGACCCGAAAAAACTGCCGGTCTTCGGTTCGTTCTCATTGCCTGAAACAATGCGCTTTACCTTGCCCAGGGCTGACAGATAGAGCCACTGGTCGGTTTCTTTCCCTTTTTGCTCATAGTCATACTGCAGGAAGCCAATACCCTTTTCTCCTGCCGGTTCGATGATGATGGTCACTGACTTGTGGTCC
>JAZFSW010000141.1:0-6598 GCA_036446375.1 Desulfobacterales bacterium
ATACAGAAAGATCTGGATAATATGGACGCGATGAATGCAGGGAAGATAAGCGGTTTCAATATCGACAAACGATATCTTCACGCGGATGGCTCCACTGTCTGGATCAATATGACGATTGCCCCGGTGAAGGTGGAAGATGAAGCGCATCCGCGTCATCTATGTATGGTAGAGGATATCACCGACCGCAGGCACGCACAGGAGGAAAAGGACAAGATTGAAGCCCAACTCCAGCAGGCCCAGAAGATGGAAGCCATCGGCACCTTGTCGGGGGGCATCGCCCATGACTTTAACAATATCCTCGGTGTGATCATGGGCTGTACGGAGCTCTCGCTCATGGAGACACCAAAAGAGGCACCGATCCATGAGTATCTGTCAGAAGTCATCAAAGCCACTGATCGTGCAAGAGACCTGGTAAAACAGATTCTCGCGTTCAGCCGCCAGGGCAGTGAGGAAGAAGCACCGCTGGCCATTGGTATTATCATCAAAGAAGCCTTGAAGATGCTGCGCTCATCATTGCCGTCCACCATCGAGATCAAACAGAATATACAGAAGGACGTGGGATTGATAATGGCCGATCCCACGCAGATACACCGAATCATCATGAATCTGGCTACAAACGCTTCCCAGGCCATGGCGGAGGAGGGAGGAGAGATCGATTTCCGCCTTGAAGGCATTGCCATTGATGACGAGACAGCAGAACAGAATCCGGATCTGAAATCCGGCCCATATGTGAAGCTCACGGTTAGTGACACCGGTCACGGTATGGCACCCGATATTGTTGCGAGGATATTTGAGCCGTATTACACAACCAAAAGCATAGGGGAGGGCACCGGATTGGGTCTTTCGGTGATCCATGGGATCGTTCAGAGCCATAATGGCGCGATAGCGGTTTCCAGTGAACCGGGAAGAGGGACGACGTTCGAACTATATTTTCCCAAGATCGAGTTTGTTGGCGATCGGAGTGAAACGGGTGAGACGGTTAACATCCCTACGGGAACGGAAAGGATACTTTTTGTGGATGATGAGCCTTCTATGGCTAGAATCTACGAATCCATGCTCCAGCACCTCGGTTATGAAGCCAGCGTCCGAACCAGCAGTCGTGAAGCGCTTGAAGCGTTCAAAGCGCAACCGGACAAGTATGATCTGGTTATCACAGACCAGACCATGCCCCACCTGACCGGCCAGATGCTGGCAAGAGAATTGGTGGCGATACGTCCCGGTATCCCCATTATTCTGTGTACCGGTCACAGTGATTCTGTCAACGAAGATAAGATGGAAGCTGTCGGTATTCGTGCGCTGGTGATGAAACCGATTTCCATGGCCGAGATCGCAAACGCCATCCGGGACGTTCTGGACCCGGCTTCTTCAGAGGAATAGAGCCGGATCAATACGACGTAGCAATTCTGCGCAACCGGCCCGCGGACATATGACAAAAACCACATAATTATTAAACACTTAGCTCTTCTGCAAGCATGACCTCACCTGTTTGCACAACGAAGCATCCTGCCTGACAGCGTCCGAAGACCCGGACCATCCGGCCATTTCTTCAGTTTGACCCCTTGCAGTTCATCCTTGTTCCTTTTTGCCGATTGTAGTGCAGAAGCATCTCATACAGGAGACAATGGGGTGCCAATCCGGGCTGTTTGAGGGTCGCCAACCACTATATATGGCATATATATTTAGAGGAAACACAATATGTTGTTGACAGATGACACCATGTCGTGTATTAACCACTTTAGATAATTGATTTTTCATTCATTATGATGGTTTTGAGGAGGCTATTGATGCAGAAGATTCTGGTAATTGACGATGAAAGCGCCATTTCAGAAGTCCTTTCTGAGGCTTTGAATCGATTCGGGTTTAGTGTTGACACCGCAGAAAGTGGCACAGAAGGGATTGCGAAGTTTGAAGAAAAGGCGTTCGATCTTGTCATAACCGATATGCGTATGCCCGGTATGGACGGCGCCGGTGTTGTCCACCACATCCGAAATTCCCGTCGGAAGAATACACCTGTAATCGGGATCTCCGGTACGCCCTGGCTGTTTAAGAGCAGTGATTTCGATGCGGTTCTCCCGAAGCCCTTCCCGCTTGAAACACTGGCCGATATCGTCAGGGGGCTGACCGAACCCGCCCTGAGCCAGGCCATGGGTTGATGGTGGTCGTCTGACCCCATTACCCCTGTTGCTTCATTCTCCGGCACATTCATGGGCCCCTTGCCCGTGACGTTGTTTCCTTCCTCCTTCCTCCTTTTCTCCATCTGAAGATCGTCGCTTGGGACTTCCTTCTATTCTCCGGTACGACATACCGGAAACGGTGACAAGAGCTTTTGACACGCACATATCGGAGGTGGTAGACAGACAGAGCGCCAATCGTTTCACAGCCAACCACGAGACGCGCGAACCCGCGATCAGAAAGGCATACCGCCCGCCATGGATACAGCCGAGACAACCGCAAAACGGGACAACAGCAGCGATCTGTTAGCTGCGTATTTCAAAGACGATCCGCTCAAGCCCGCGTTTGAACCCATTGGTGTCGAGCCACACTACCGGCCGGCCGGTGTCCGGATCGATCCGGATATGACCAAAGGATGGCTCAAGCGGATATTGCCGGTCGTGCTGAATCACCGGCGGCTGGTGATCGGATCGCTGTCCATCGCTTTTCTGGCGCTGCTTATACAGGTCGCGGTACCGGCGGTCATCCGATCCACCATCGACGAGGGGCTCATCGATCGTTCCAGCCCCCTTCTGCCCTTCATCTATTGGTTGCTGGGTCTGGGCATCTGCCGGGGGATACTGACCTTCCTCTATCGTTACGGCATGAATAAGATCACCTTCTCCCTCGAATACGATCTCCGAACGATCATCTACGACCATATGACCCAGCTCTCCTTTTCCTTCTATGACAGGATTCAATCCGGTCAGCTGATCTCAAGGGCCAATTCGGACATCCGTGCCGTTCAACGGTTTCTGACCCAGGGACCCCTTCTGGCGATGAGTGTGTGTACCTTTGCCTTTGCTTTTACCTATATGATGTCTCTTCACGTGAAGCTGACCCTGGCGGCGGTGTTTTGCCTGCCCGGTGTCTATATCGCGGGAAGATATATGCGGAAGATCATGTTTCCCCTGTCGTGGATCATCCAATCCCGGTTGGCCGATGTGACAACGATTGTCGATGAAAATATCAATGGCGTCCGTGTGGTAAAATCCTTTGCCGCGGAACGTCAACAGATTACATTGCTCGCAGAGGCCGCCGAGGGCCTGCGCTGGGCCAATATACAAGCGATCGATCTACGGTCCCGGTTCAACCCCATTATCAGCAATCTGCCGCGACTGGGCCTCGCGCTGGTTATATTCTACGGGGGCCATCTTGCCATTGAAGGCCAGGTCACCATCGGCACGCTGGTGGCGTTCAGCTCATATGTGGTGATGTTGCAGGCCCCGTTTCGTATGCTGGCCATGTTTCTCGTGATGAATGAGCGTGCCAAGGCCTCTGCAGAGCGCATCTATGAGATTCTCGATGAGCGAAGCGAGATTGTGGAATCCCCTTCGGCCGTCGACCTGGTCAACCCCCGGGGCGGGATCGAATTTCGCGATGTGAGCTTCAGTTACAGGCAGGGCCCCAGAATTCTTCATCATTTTAATTTGAAAATCGAGCCCGGCGAAGCCCTGGCCGTTGTCGGCCGAACCGGCAGCGGCAAATCCACCCTTACCCGCCTGCTTACCCGTTTCTATGATGCCGATAGCGGGACGATTGCCATCGACGGCCGGGATCATCGTGAACTGTCTATTGTAAGCCTGCGGGCCACTATCGGCATGGTTCTTGACGAGCCTTTCCTTTTTTCCGTCTCCGTAGGAGAGAATATCGCCTATGGTCGACCGGATGCGACGATGGGGGAAATTGTTACAGCATCGAGAGCAGCCGGCGCTCATGAGTTCATATCCGCGCTTTCCGAAGGCTATGATTCGATTATCGGTGAAAGGGGATACACCCTCTCCGGCGGGCAACGCCAACGCATCGCCATTGCTCGCACCCTTTTGGTGCAGCCCAAGATTCTGGTACTCGATGACGCCACCAGTGCCGTCGATGTTCAGGTTGAGGCACAGATCCATGATGCCCTTAAGCATCTGATGAAAGACCGGACGACCATCGTTATTGCACACCGGCTGTCGACGATCATGCTGGCCGACCGGGTGGTTCTTGTCGAGGATGGTAGGGTGGTCGCATCCGGTACCCATAGCCAACTCATGTCGGGAGAACCCCGGTATGTGGAGGTGCTGACGCGTGCGGAAGAAGAAGAGAAACGACTCAGGGAACAGCGCGCGGAGCACGTGACGACCTCTCAGGAACCGATTGTGGTGGAAAGTCCCGGAGAATTCGGGCCGGATGACGATACAGACAGCTATGGGGGACAAAGCTAATGTGGGGAGGGTTCAAAGGCGTAGATGCGAAGGCCTCCAATCGGGCAGCAGGATTGCCCTTTGGCGGGATTCCTTCGGAGCTTTCCGAGCGGACAGAGAAGATTCTTGCAAAAGAACCTGCCCGTGTCACGCCATCATTTGAATTCAGCCAGGTGATCGCGGATCACACGCCATTTTCCTTTCGCAGTTTCCTTGGGCCCCAGAGATTTGCCCTGATGGCTGCATTCCTGATGGTCATACTGGAAACCGCCACGGGTCAGGTGGGACCCCTGCTCACCGGTCTTGCCATCGACCATGGCGTTCGGGCAAAGAATCTTGATGTCCTGGCCCTTATCCTGCTGATTTACATGATATCCATCCTCGTTAACGGGATCACCAATTGGGGCCGCATCTCTTTTACCGGCCGGTTCAGTGCACGGATGATGCTGGCGTTAAGAATACGGGTCTTTTCCCATCTGCAACGGCTCTCGCTCGATTTTTACACCGGGGAGAAGACCGGTCGACTCATGACGCGGATGACCAGCGACATTGAGGCCCTCATGGCGCTCTTCCAGGAGGGCATCGTCCAGCTGGCCGTTCAGGGGCTGCAATTGATCATCATCACCATTATCCTCTTTGTTCTCAACCCCACGCTTGCTGCTTTTACCCTGATTGTGGTTCTACCGGTTATGGGGGTGCTGACATACTGGTTTCACGGCGCCTCTGACAAGGGATATACGCTCGTTCGGGACCGGATCGCCGATGTATTGGCCGATCTTTCGGAAAGCCTTGCCGGTATCCGGATTATCTCCGCCCACAATCGTCGCCGTCACAATGTGATTCAGCACAATAATGTTGTTGGCGAATACTACGATGCCAATATGTATACCGCCAGGATCGGTGCCATATATGGCGCCACCACGGAAACCGTTGGCATTATCGGCAGAGCGCTGCTGATTCTTGTCGGCGGAGGTATGGTGTTTGCCGGAAAACTCGAGGTCGGTGAGCTGGTGACCTTTGTGCTGTTTCTCGTATCTTTCTTCTCGCCGATTCAGCAGCTTGTGGGACTGTACAATCAATTCCAATCCGGTCAGGCCGCTGTTGCTAAACTGCGTGGCCTGCTCAGTACGCCGCCCAGCGTTGCCGAAAGCCCGGATGCCGTTGAAATGCCACCCCTCGAGGGGGAGATCATCCTCGACCATGTCAGTTTTGGCTACACCCCGGATACACCGGTTCTCAGGGATGTGAACCTGCATATCGCCGCAGGCGAAACCTTTTCGCTGGTGGGTCCTACCGGCGCCGGGAAATCGACGGTTGCCAAACTCATTACGCGGTTTTACGATCCGACAGCGGGCCGTGTAAGTATTGACGGCCACGATCTGAAGGATGTCACCCATCACTCGCTTCGCAGCCAGCTCGGGGTTGTCCCCCAGGAGGCATTTCTTTTCCACGGATCGATTCGGGACAATGTTGCGTTTGCCCGGCCGGATGCAACAGAAGAAGAGATAATGGACGCCTGCCGGACCGTGGGGATCGATGACCTTATCGACCGCCTTCCCCTGGGGCTCGACACCCCCTGTCACGAACGCGGGGTCTCTCTATCCTCCGGGGAACGACAGCTGATTGCCCTGGCCCGTGCCTTTTTGTCCCGGCCCCGGGTCCTGATTCTCGATGAAGCCACGTCCAATCTCGATCTCAGATCCGAAAGCAAGATAGAGCGCGCACTCGATGTGTTGCTCGAAGGACGAACGGCAGTGATCATTGCCCACCGTCTGGCCACCGCCATGCGGGGGGATCGTATCGCTGTGGTGGATGAGGGCAGCATCGTTGAGCTCGGGACCCACGATGAACTGGTAGCAAGAAACGGAAAGTATGCCGAGATGTATGCCACCTACCTGAACCATATGGAAGGTGGATCGGGAAGTGGCGCGGATTAGATCGCATGGCTCTGTCCTTGATCGCAAACCTGGAATCATTCCTCCCCCATATCTCTTGACTTTCATTCTTCCCCCTGTATGATTGCCGGCTTTGGGTATGGTGGATCGGTTGGGGTTGCGCGGCTCGTCTCGGCGGTCGTATATGGGTTGCGGTAAAGACCCAATCACGCCATCGGCGTGACGCAACCGATCACCCAACACCGAGCCCTTAATGTAGCTCCACACGAGACAACAGGATGCCAGAGAGCAAAATGAACGACACGA
>JAZFSW010000142.1:0-2547 GCA_036446375.1 Desulfobacterales bacterium
CGCCCTCATGGTGAATCAACACGATGTCTCTTTCTTGTGCCATGTGGCTCGGGTCCTTTTCTTGTCTTTATCTCCAAAAGGGCTAACCCGGCTGCGCGAGGCATCCGATGTGTGTACAGTCAGAACATCCCGAAGAGGTGGTGTGTCGAATCAACCCTCCTGTTTTCCGGGGATCCTCGATTCGCAGGGGACACCGGTCTGACAGAGTCCGCAGCCGTAACCATCGAATTTATAATGGGTCTTAACATATTCTGATGTGGCAGGATTCAGATGACCCATACATTTCACTTTATCGTGACCCGATTTGCTGATCGCTCCGACCGGACAACGGGAGATACACTTTCCACAGGTTCCTTCGGCCAGAAAAAGGCAGTAGGCAAAGTGGTTTTCATAGGGCCTTGGTGTGGGGGCAATGCCGATCCTGGCGACCACAGATCCTGTTCGCATGGCTTTGCCCAGAGGGGTGATAAGCCCATCGCACAGTCCGAAGGTTCCCAGCCCCGATGCATGAGCGGCGTGTCGTTCAGACCATGTGGAGGCAAATACGTATTTATCCGATGATTTGAATTGCCATTCGGGTGAAAGAGACGGTGAAACGGTGTCGTAGCCTTCCGCCATGAGCATCTCCACCACATGACCCCTGAGCTTTTCGTTAAACTGTTCGCCGAATATGCGCGCCCGTGCCCATCGCTCCGAAGGATATGTCGTCTCTTTCCGGTTATCGACTTTGGTGGCTTCGGTTTTTGGGAGAACCCAGCTGATGATGGTCAACTCATCCGGCATTACGTCGCTATCGGGAAAGGCTTTTGTAAAAATCTCCAGGGGTGTCCAGTGAAACGGCCCCACCACTTCCTTGTAGGTTTCAAATATCGGATCGTCACCCTTGGAAAAACCGACGAGGGCCTTTTCCCATGACTTTTCGTTGGCCGCGTTGCGCATGGTATTTTCCGGAGACTGCTGAATATAATCCCCTATGATGGACTCTATCCAGATGGGTAGGTTTTCTGTCGATGTTAAGTCGGACATGTCAACTCCTCTCTCGATGGTGTAATCTCAGGCAATTGTGGATCTGCATCCAGCAGGAATGGTATTTTGTACCATGGCGTTGATCGATTACTTCCGATAGGAATGTGTTGGGTCACTGTGTGGTCGCTGGCGGGTATCGAATCAGAGAAAGGACCGATCAGATCAGCGGTTATCTGTAGTGGCGCCCAAGAAAGTATCGACCGCTATCCACCAGAGGGCATCCGGGCAATATTCACGGGCGGCAGGTAGAACAGGCCACAGAGGGTGAAACGGCGCGGTCAGTAATCAACTCTCTCCTTTAGCTCTTTTCCTGCCTTGAATACCGGCAACTTCTTAGGTTTGATTGTTACCGCTTCTCCTGTTTTTGGGTTCCGACCTTCGTATCCATCATACTGCTTAATCTTGAAGCTTCCCAGTCCTCGGACTTCTACCCTGTCTCCCCCTTCAAGAGCATTTGATATACTCCTGAATACGGTATCCACCACTCTCTTGGCTCCTCTGCGCGAGATGTCTTCTGCTTCGGCCAGTAGATCAATCAACTCTTTCTTGGTCATAATCTTTCCTATGGGTTTGAGATGGCGATATTATGTCTACAGCCCCGGCAGGGAAACGTCTTCTTTCCACGAAAATCTGCTGGAAAATGGCTGATATATTCTCAGTATGTCGATAGAAATGGTGCTGCCGCCTATCCGGTGTGACCTCAGTAAAACCTGTGTTATCTATGTGGTTTATCTTGGAATGTCAACGAAGAAAAAGACCATAAAATTATCTTTGTGAAATGTCAAGTTAGATGATTCCGTAAAGAATGCCACCGATGGTTTGATAGAAACTACCATGTACAAGATATGGTGGTTGACCGGATGCGAAGGCATATATGTAGTATGCAGACGATCAGATAAAAGTGACGAAACGACAGCGGTTGTCTTCTCACGATGACGTCACCCCGGCCGTCTCTCCAGCCGGATCAGCGCAATCTCGCTCTTGCAGTTAAACCGGATGGGAATGCCAACGGTGCCGCATCCTGAGCTGGTGTATCCGATCATTTCACTATGTCGCCACAGGCCCCGAGCGTATTTTCCACCGGTATGCAGGTGGGTAATGATCGGGAACCCACCGGGAAGGCAAATCTGCCCCGCATGGGTATGACCGCAAAGATATAAGTGATACCCCCTATCGGCGGCGACATCAGCGAGTTCCGGTGAGTGAACCAGCGCAATCTTGAAGTTTGCGTGGGGTTCATCCAGCGCCTGGATCGCATGATCGGTATAGTAATAATGGGGATCATCGATCCCGGTAACTGTCAGAATATCCCCCTGTCTATGAAGGGTGATCGTCTCGTTTGCCAGCACCGTGATGCCCATGTTCTCCATGCCGGGAACCATTTTGCAGGTGTCATGGTTTCCGAGAACAGCGATGATGCCATCTTTTGCAGCGACGGTCTGAACAATGCGTTCCAGGGCGGGCAGAATCTGATGGAATCCACCTCGGGTTCTTTCCCGATAATCGCCGGTAAGCACGACC
>JAZFSW010000143.1:0-3237 GCA_036446375.1 Desulfobacterales bacterium
GTGGCCGGTTTCTGTTTTTCAACAAAGAGCGATGCCTTGGGCAATACAACAAATACCCTTGCACCATCGACTTCCCTAAACCGGCTGATCGTTCGTTCCAATTCCCCCTGGAGAGCTCTTCTGTAATTCAGCTCCTGGACAAAGCGGGTGGCGCCGAAATCTGTCTTGTCGAATATTTCAAATCCGACACTGCCTTCTTTCGGCAGACCATCACCGGCAAAAGAAAGCCGCAGATCACGAACCTTGTCTGCAGGAACCAGAACAAGGGAAACGTAGCCTTCTGTCTTGTAAGGGATATTTCTTTCCGCTAATTTGGTGACAATTTCAGCGGCATCCCGTTGAGATAGATCATTGAACAGGACCTGATAGTCGATCTGATTGGAGATCATGAACATCGAAGCAAATCCCAGAAGAACCAGAAGGGAGGTAAAGGCAATGCTTGCCTTTTTCGATGGGGGCAACGCGTTCAGGAAACCGAAAAATTGGCCGAATGGATCATTCATGCTGACTATATCCTTTGATGAAAATATCGCTGAACTGTATGATCTTAATGGATGGGGATGATGGACAAAACCGGTGCCCTAGAATTGCATCCGCATGACCTCTCTGTAAGCGTCAAGAACTTTGTTTCTCACCGCCAGCAGTATTCGCATTGATTTGTCTGCTTCCCCAAGAGCAAATATCGACTCATGTAAATCAGTCTTTCCCTGCAGGAAACCGATAATGCTGCTATTGGCCTCCTTTTCCAGCCCGTTGACCCTGTGGATCGCATTGGTTATCATGTCTCCAAATCCGGACCCCCCTTTTGGCCTGGCAATTTTCTCGGGGCTTACCGGTGCACCGGCTATTTTCCCGATATTCAGATCAACCATGTTCACCCTCCCTATTTCAAGATTTCAAGTGCCTTCAAAATCATCGTTCTCGTTGTCTTCATGGCAGAGATATTGGCCTCATATGTCTTCCTGGCCATCATCATGCTGGTCATCTCCACAACAAGATCGATATTCGGCTTGAGAAGATAACCATTTTCATCCGCATCGGGATGAGAGGGGTTGTAGGTCTTTCTGAACGGGCTCTGATCCTCTACCACGGCTTCAATCTCAGGCCCCTGAATCTGCGAATCGAGCACGCTGTCAAAGTTTTCGATGGATTTGGTACCCATGACAACGATTTTTCGCCTGTAGGGACCTCCCTTTCCGGTTCGTGTCGTCTCGATATTGGCCAGGTTACTGGCAATGATATCCATTCGCTTTCGCTGTGCCCTCATTCCCATCGCAGAGATCTTCAATGATGTCAGAAAATTCATCCTAGCGTCCTCCCTCTCTGATAACCTCTTTCATTAGCGCGATCTTCTTTAGAAGAAGATCGGTTGCTGTCCGGTATAGCAGGCTATTCTCGGTGAGTTTCATCATGGCATGATCCACATTCACCCAATTGGTGCCATTCCATTCTCCCTCTTCTTCATCGGGTTCAACATCGATTCCGGTATCAGATGCGATATCGATATGCCGTGGATCGGTCTTTGCCAGCCGCACATTCTGACCGGGGGTCATTGCCCGATCCATGGCGGTCTTAAAGTCAATATCTTTTCCTCGATAATTAGGCGTCTCCAGGTTGCTGATATTCATAGATATAAGTGTGTTTCGCTTCTGGGTGACCCTGATGGCATCTTTGAGGACACGTAGTGTATTTCCATATGACAAGCTGTCCGTCATGATTCTCTCCCTGTTTCGATAGGCACTGGTTCACAACCTTGCGATAGAATCAAACCCTGACCCCAATACCGAAATTGTGATGCAATAGTCATGCCTTTTGTTGCCCCTTCATTGTATTCCGATAGTCATTGAGTTTATTTCTCAACGTTCGCACACTGATGCCCAAGATTTCTGCCGCATGGGTCCGGTTCCCATCGGTCTGGTCCAGGGTGTGAAAGATGGCCTTCTTTTCCATTTCCCTGAGAGAAACCGGATGGATAGGAGATGATAAGCGAGGATCCACTTCTCTTGCCGGGCGACAGTTCGCATTGAAGGTGAGGTCCTGCTCCTTGATCATATCCCCATCGCACATGAGAATCGCTCTTTCCGTGATATTTTCAAGTTCCCTCACATTGCCCTTCCAGGGCATCTGGAGAAGCAGAGATGTGGCCGTTTCCGTCAATCCTTTGACGTCCCTATTGTCTATATCGTTGTATTTCTTTATAAAATAACTAGTTAGATGCGGTATGTCATCCCTTCTATCCCTTAAGGGAGGAAGGTGAAAGGGAATGACATTCAATCGGTAATAGAGATCTTCTCTGAATTTTCCGGCATCGACATCTTTTTCGATATCCCGGTTGGTGGTAGCGATAATTCGCACATCAATGGGGATCGTACCGGTTCCCCCGACGCGGTCAATCTCCCGTTCCTGAATCACCCGGAGTAGTTTGGATTGGAGCCCATAATCCATTTCGCCTATCTCATCAAGAAGCAGCGTACCGTGATTGGCGATCTCAAATTTCCCCATCTTCATGTTTACCGCACCGGTGAAAGCGCCCTTTTCGTGGCCAAACAGTTCGCTTTCCAGCAATGTTTCCGGAAGAGCGGCACAGTTGATCGCTACAAATGGTTTGTCGTTTCGATGGCTTCGATGGTGGATATGTCTGGCGAACAACTCTTTTCCCGTACCGGACTCCCCCTGGATAAAGACCGATGCCTGACTGTCAGCTATGGCCTCAACGATTTGAAGCAGACGAGCCATTTCCTTGTTTTTTGTGATGATGCTATGCTTGTTGCCAGTGGAGCCGCCTGAACCACGTTTTTCCACCTGCTGACGATCCGGCGACTGCTGACCGGCCAGGATGTCTATTGTCTGTCGTGTCAGGGGTTTTATGATAAAATCAAGGGCACCGAGCTTCATTGCTTCTACTGCTTTTTCAACACAGGCGTCGTCGGAAACAAGGATTACAGGAATGGATGCATTGACATCCTTTATCCGCGTCAGGAGATCAATGCCGCTCATCTGAGGCAGATTGAGTTCCGCAATAACCAGATCAAAGTGGCCATCCTTGATTTTCTTGAAAGCAGACAAACCATCGGCCACGGCACTGAAATGATAGCCGGCATCAATGAAAATCTTGCCGGTCCTTGACCATTGATCCTCATCGCCTTCCACAAGGAGTACTTTCTTTCCCGTCATATCCAAATCCTTTCTAGCCCCAACCTATTTGCTCGCCGAATGGGTGACAGCCCCCAACCTATT
>JAZFSW010000144.1:0-3236 GCA_036446375.1 Desulfobacterales bacterium
AACCCTTAAACATCCATCCGATGAAAATGGGCCCCTTTTCTTAAATAAGAACGGAGGGCGTCTTTCATCCCGGTCCATTGCTCGCATCCTCGATAAGCTGGCTATGGAAAGTGGTCTGGCCATTCCGGTGTCCCCCCATGCCATGCGTCATACGTTTGCGACACATATGCTGGATGCCGGGGCAGATTTGAGAGTGGTACAGGAGCTCTTGGGGCATAAGAGCCTTTCCACCACACAGAAATATACCCATGTCAGCATTGATCGGCTCATGGCGACCTACGATAAGGCGCATCCGAGAAAATGAAGATCGGGGTGAGAGGCAGCGAAACGATAATGGGGAAATATCCAATGGAACTTCATGGCACAACGATTCTCGCCGTCCGGCATAAGGGTAAGGTAGTGGTTGCCGGAGATGGTCAGGTCACGCTGGATAACAGTATCATCAAGCACCATGCCAAAAAGGTAAGAAGAATCTACAACGATAAGATCATTGTCGGGTTTGCCGGTGCAACGGCAGATGCCTTGAATCTCTCCGAACGACTCGAGGGAAAGCTGGAGCGTTACAATGGCAATCTCATGCGATCCGCCGTTGAATTGGCCCGTGATTGGCGAACCGACAAATACCTGCGACGTCTGGAAGCAATCATGATTGCCGTTGATGATAAGCAGATGTTTCTCATATCCGGCAACGGTGATGTTATCGAGCCCGATGAAGGAATCATCAGCATCGGCTCCGGCGGTGTTGCGGCCCAGGCAGCAGCGACCGCCCTGGTCAAGCATGGGAACATGGATACACAGGAAATTGTCGAAACGGCCATGGGAATAGCCGGATCCATATGTATTTTTACCAATGACTGCCTGACCGTCGAAACGATGGATACGGTCTAGTCCCAAGCACGGACCGGTGTGACGCGTATTCGGTCCCAGGAATTCGGATATACAATGAGTGATCTAAAACCTTCTGAAATAGTAGCCGAACTGGATAGATATATCATCGGTCAGGACAGTGCAAAACGGTCCGTTGCGATCGCATTGCGAAATCGATGGCGCAGACAGCAGGTGCCTGAGGATCTGCGGGATGAAATTGACCCGAAGAATATTATCCTTATCGGACCCACCGGCGTCGGGAAAACCGAGATCGCCAGGCGGCTATCCAAACTGACCGATTCGCCATTCAGTAAAGTCGAGGCGTCAAAATTCACCGAGATCGGGTATGTGGGCCGGGATGTGGAATCCATGGTGCGAGACCTTCTGGAACGCACCGTATCCAACATGAGGATGCGGGAACAGGAAGGGATTCAGCCCAAGGCAAAGCAGATGGCGGAAGAAAAAATGCTGGACCTGCTGCTCCCGAACCCCGGTCGCCCGGTGGCCGAGGCATCCGGGGATTCCGATGCCCCGCTGGCCGAACCGGTGCCCATCGAGGGTGAGCAGACCTCCCACACCAGAGAAAAGCTGCGTGGAATGCTCCGCGAAGGCAAGCTGGACGATCGGTTTGTGGACCTGGATGTTGCCGACCGATCGATGCCGATGGTTGAGATCTTCTCCAATGTTGGCATGGAGGAGATGGGCATCAACCTGAAAGATATGTTCGGCGGCCTGATGCCGAAAAACACGAAAAAGCGCAAGATCAAAGTCTCCGATGCCCTCGATGTTCTCACCCAGGAAGAAGCGCAAGGGCTTGTGGATATGGACAAGATCGTTAAACTTGCCATCGATAAGGTGGAACAGGAAGGTATTATTTTCCTCGACGAGATCGACAAGATTACCGGAAAAGATGGGGGCACCGGACCGGATATATCCAGAGAAGGCGTCCAACGGGATCTTCTGCCCCTGGTGGAAGGCTGCACGGTGATGACCAAGTATGGCCCAGTGGATACGGACCATATCCTCTTTATCGCATCGGGTGCCTTTCATACCAGTAAACCGTCTGACTTAATACCGGAATTACAGGGACGATTTCCGATCCGCGTTGAACTCAATGCGCTGGGGAAAAAGGAATTTATCAGAATCCTCACCGAGCCGAAAAATGCGCTGCTTGTGCAATATATGGCACTACTGCGAACCGAAGGGGTAGAGATTGTTTTCGAGGAAGGAAGCGTTGAAGAGATTGCCCAGATTGCCGAAGAAATCAACAATTCTACGGAGAATATCGGTGCGAGGCGGCTCCACACCATTATGGAGTGCCTTTTGGCCGATATCCTTTTTGATGCCCCGGAAATGAGCGATAAGCAACTGACAATCGATACCGCCTATGTAAGAGAAAAGTTAAAGAACATAAAAGACGACGAGGACCTGAGTCGCTATATCCTCTAAGGGCAAGCATATGGAGTCCACTGAAAGATCATCCACCGCGGTAGATTGAGTGAACCTTCTCGGCCCGTCTGCAAGAAATCAACAGAAATGTGCCGTGATCGAACAGGGAAAAGCGTAATGACGCCGACTGTAGCCGATATATTGATTGAAGCACTGCCGTATATTCGACGGTTTTCCGGCATGACCATCGTCATCAAATATGGCGGTGCGGCCATGGTCGACGAACAATTGAAAACGGATTTTGCCCGGGACATCACATTGATGAAATTCATCGGACTAAATCCGGTGGTGGTTCACGGGGGAGGACCGCAGATCAACTCTGTTCTTGAAAAGATGGGCATTCTCCCCAAGTTTGTACGGGGGATGCGCCTCACCGACCAGGAAACCATGGACGTGGTTGAAATGGTCCTCGGCGGCAGCGTAAACAAGGCCATCGTCGGCCAGATCAATCGTCAGGGCGGAAAGGCGGTGGGACTCAGCGGAAAAGACGGGGGATTGATTCAGGCTGAAAAAATGCAGATCCTCTACCAGGAGGACACAGACAAGCCGCCGGAGATCATTGACCCCGGATTGGTGGGTCAGGTGACCGGTATCGACCCTGAGATCATCTCCACCCTGACGGAGCAGGGCTTCATCCCGATTATCGCACCGGTAGGATCCGGGACAGCGGGCGAAACCTACAATATCAATGCGGATCTTGTGGCAGGAAAAATCGCCATTGCTCTCGGCGCGGGCCGCCTGATCTTCTTGACCGATGTCGATGGGGTGCTGGACCCCTCAGGATCGATTGTCTCTTCTGTCGATTCAGATCGTATTGGCAAGATGATTGAAGACCAATCCATATCGGGGGGAATGATCCCCAAAATCGAATATGCACTGGACGCGCTGGAAAACGATGTCGGGAAAGTACATATTATCAA
>JAZFSW010000145.1:0-3875 GCA_036446375.1 Desulfobacterales bacterium
AATGACAGATATGTCTGCTGAGGGGAAAGGGTCCTTAGGACGAGGCAAGAAACCGAAATCAGGAGGGACATCAAGTCATGAGAATAGTTGATCTAAAAACGTATGTCGTGGGAAATCCGCCTCCCCATCACGGCGGAACCAATTGGGTATTCCTGAAAATAGTGACCGATGACGGGATAGAGGGTTTCGGTGAGGCCACAGCGGGGGGTCTTGATCCGCGAACGGTGGTCTACTTGATTAATGATCTTGTCGGACGGTATGTCATCGACGCGGACCCGTTTAAGATCGAGGCGTTATGGCGAACACTTTACTGTTCCGGGCGCGGCCAGCACCCGGATCTGGCGATGATGGGGGTGATCAGTGCCATTGAGATGGCCTGCTGGGATATTGTGGGCAAGGCACTGAACCAGCCCATCTACAATCTTCTCGGTGGTCAGTATCATGAGAAGTTGCGGTCATATACGTATCTTCACGCAACACCGGACGATGCTGCCCCGTGGGAGGTGTTTTTGAACCCCGAGCGAGCAGCAGAGAGGGCATTGGAGTATGTCGAGCAGGGCTTTACGGCGGTTAAGCTTGACCCCGTTTTGCCCATGATGCCCAAAACCCCTCAGCAGCTGTCGTTAGAGTCGATGCGCACTGCAGAAGCGGTGATCAGGAGCGTGCGGGAGGCCGTCGGGGATAAATGCGACATCATCCTGGGCACCCACGGACAGACGGTTACGTCCAGCGCCATCCGGTTGGCCCGGCGGCTGGAAAAATACGATCCGTTGTGGTTCGAGGAGCCAGTGCCGCCGGAGAACAGAGACGAGATGGCCAGGGTTGGCCGGTTTACGACTATTCCTGTTGCTTCCGGTGAGCGGCTGTCAACGAAGTATGAGTTCCGTGAGTTGCTTGAAAAGCAGGCAGCGGTCATCCTTCAAATGTCCCTCGGTAGGGTAGGAGGGATACTTGAGGCAAAAAAGATTGCCGGAATGGCCGAGGCCTATTATGCGCAGATTGCCCCCCATCTGTATGCCGGCCCGCTGGAAGCTGCGGCCAGCATACAGATCGATACCTGCAGCCCGAATTTTTTGATTCAGGAGAGCATTGAGACCTTTGGCGGTTTCCACGCCGAAATCCTCAAGGAGCCTATCCAATGGGAAGATGGCTACATCATACCATCGACAAAACCGGGACTCGGCGTTGAACTGAACGAGGAGGTCGCTGCCAAGCATCCGTTTATCGATCCCGGATGGGGGTCACCTATTGGGATGGAATAGGCGCTTTGCGGCGGCGGAGGGAACAGCGGCAGCAGAGGGGCTGAATAGCGACGGCCCGCATTTTTCCACCCCGCCGCTGTGTGACGGGGGTTTTGAGTAATCTATACTGTATAGGAGGTAGAACATGGCTCTGGGTAAAATCGATCACATCAGTATATTCGTCGACGACTTGGAAAAGGCGGGGGCATACCTGACCGAGAAGCTGGGGTTTACCCTCTTGAGAAACACCGAGCATGCGGGGAAATCAATAGAATTAAGCTCTCCGGCAGGGGATTTCTTCTTGGATCTTCACCAGGGAAACGAGGAGATGTATGAAGCATTGCGGGATAGGGCAATCGGGCCCTGCCATGTCGGGCACATCGCTTTTAAGGTGGATGATGTCGATGAGGAATATGAAGCGCTGAAAGGGAAAGGGGTGCCGTTCTTTCAGGATGCACCTGTTCTAAATGAAACCTCCGGCAGAACCATTGTTGATGCTGCCGATGCCGAAGGACGTCACTGGATTCAGTTGACAGATTAAGAAAAGCAGCTTATGCAAAGAGCGATCCTTTGTTCCTGATACCCGCCTGCCTGCGGGACCACGGTGCGGCAGAGCCGTCGCGGCACCACTGACATGTCACCATCCTTAGGAGGACTTGTGAAAGCTGGTATCGTTGTCGAAAAGCAAAAGATAGATATTGTCGAGGTAGAAGAGCCGGACATCGCCGCCCATCCTTCGGGGGCGATCAAGATCAAAACCGAGCTGAGCACGATCTGCGGGTCCGATATCCCGAAGTTTATGCTTGAGCAGAACGAATACCCCGGGCGACTGGGCACATCGATCCACGAAGTGATCGGGACCGTTGCACAGAGCAATTCGGATCGCTTCAAGCCGGGGGACCGGGTGCTCGCCCTCCCGACCGCGATCGGCGGGTGCGCCGAGTACTTTGTGTCCCAGGATGACTTTACGATTCCCCTGCTGGATTTTCATTCCCCGGAACAGATCCTGATGTCCCAGCCGCTGGGAACGGTGATCTGGGCGCTGCGGAGACTCGGAAGCCTGATCGACAAAGACGTGGTGATTCTCGGCGCGGGCCCGATCGGTCAGATGACATCCCACGCGGTGAGCAACCTTGGTGCTAAGACGATCACCGTCGTGGACCTGGTGGATTTCCGGCTCGAGGTCGCCAAGCGCATGGGAGCAACAGCAACGATCAACGCAGCAACGGAGGACCCGGTCCAGCGGATAGAGGCGATTACGGAAGGGAGGATGGCCGATATTGCCTTCGAGATGGTCGGTCACAACACGGAGACGATGAATACCTGCATCGACACGGTCAAGCGAATGGGTACCGTCCTATGTTTTGGCGTTCCCGACGACGCCGTGGTTCCGATTAACTATCAGAAGGTTGTCTTGCAGAACATCAATCTTATCGGCTCGTGGGGTCCCGAGATTCAGGCCGACTTCCCGCTGGCCATGCGCTGGATCGCCGAGGGCCGAATCGATGTGTCGCCGATCATTACACACCGCATGCCCTTCACCGAGGTCCAGAAGGGCTTCGAGATATTTACGCAACAGCGAGACAGAGCCATAAAGATCGTCTTGGTATACTGATCTCGAGGGTCGGGCCACACCAAGTGCCTTGGTGACGCCATCTGGATTTGATTGCCGAACTTGACTTGAGCTATGGGAATAGGGAAGGGCGGCTAACGGCTGAGAATCACCGCCTGGTTTGAAGGGACAAACGCATAAGACCATGCATTCCTTGGGCTGATAGTAAGTTATAATCTTATGTACGTCCCCCAGTTCCCTAGCAGTTCATTCGATATTGGACGTTGGACGTTCGATGTTCGACGTTCATCTGTTCCTATCCCCAAATCCCTCAATTCCTCAATTGGTCCTTGCCCCTTTCCCTCAGCCCTCTCTCTTGATCTTCAGTCCTTCATTCGATGTTCGATGTTGAGTCACGCCATGGCGTGATTCGATGTTCATCTGTTCCCTATCCCTTCCCCTTCAATCTGTTTGAATCACTGCACCGAATCTGTAATACACTGATATCGCAGAACATTATCGGATGAATACTGAATTCGCCCCCGCATTCCATGCGAATCTTTTCTGTGTTTGAAATTGTCCCAGGACATGCTAGAACTGCAAGGGTTTGTGAAGTGATTGCCTGACCTGACATGGCCTGAGACGGTGGATTGATGGCAATCAGATCACCATTGCATGGGGAGCAAGATGATGAAACGGGATCCCGCATTTTTCGGAGATGGAAGGTACGCTTCTTCAGAAGATGCGGTTTTCCCGATTCATTTTATCCTCATCTGACAATGCGCCATGGTAGCCTGCTGTTTTACCCACCCTGAAGGAGGTTGCCATGGAACCGATCACAGTCTTTCTGGATAATGCCAAGCTTGCGCAGGAGCAGGCTGACTGGACAAAGTGGGACAAACGCATAAAATCATGGGTGTCCCCCTGGCCTTGATATTCCTGGAACGATAATCCTGGAATATCAGGAGGATAGCGTGGTCCGACCCGCCATCGAATATGAGTGCGGGATTCATAGCGGCAATCAGAAAAAGAGAAGAGGGCAGCATGGGACCACATTCTGGACCGGAACCGCCAGCCAAGCC
>JAZFSW010000146.1:0-3316 GCA_036446375.1 Desulfobacterales bacterium
AGGGCAATCTGTTTTTTTTCATCGGATAGGTTCTTTTCGTTAAGTACCGCTTCTGCCAGACCGACCGCCTCCCGCAGCCTGACACGAAGCCCGGTGTCGCTTGGCTCGTAAAATGCCTTCTCTGCCTCATCGGCAATCATAAGAGCCAGCCGTTTCTTTTCATCGGCTGCCTCCTTTTCGTCGAGGGCCGCTTCAGCCAGGTCGATGGCTTCGTGCAATTGCTCCCGCAGTGCCTCTATAGCCATATTGTGCTCCTCCTGGAGCTCAGCTTTCGCCCCTTGCTGACTGATCAGGCGATCTTTCAGCATTTCTACGACGCGATCCTGCTCTGTAACAGCGTCGTGCAGGGCATCTTCATACACCCCCTTGACCGTGCCGAGGGCGTTTTGCAGCGGCGCCATGACCTCTTCCTGTATATCCTTCTTGAGGCGTCTTCCAAGCTCATCGGCAAGGGATGCCACTGCTTTTCCGGCATTGTCATTTTTGTAATCGTTATCGGGCATGGGGAAACTTTCCATTTACTAACTGAGCTGTTGGTTTATTTGCATGGATGCGAGACGGGCTGTTGTTACACAGTATTTTTTGCTACATTTCATATTTCAGCACCTAAAGTCAACTTAAAACTACGCGGACCCTCGGTCATTCTCTTACATAGGGATCGCGATCATCCTCAGAAGCATCTGAAATCACAATTTGACAGGTCTGTATATTTTTTGTACATATAATGGATATTTAGACAGCTCGTCAGCCGAAAAGACGACAACCGATCAATGTGAAACATCACAGGTGAGCATAGTCTCTCTCAGGAACCTATGCTGGTATGATCGGTGGCCTGTCTGGCCGATACAGAAACAGCTTCAATCGGTTGCGGTTGCGCGGCTCGTTTCGGCTGTCGTATGTGGGTTGCGGTAAGGACCCAACCGAGTAACGTTCAATCACGCCACGGCGTGACGCAACCGATCAACGAACACCGAAGTAATGCAGTTCCATAGGTAAACACCACCCATGCGAAAGTATGCCAAAGAAGTCGCAATCCCCGGCGTGTCCGCCCAGGATATCTATCGGAAGATTACCCGGGGTATCGACAGTATGCTGGGCCGGATGTCCATCAGGAATCTGGACGTGACACGCAACGATGATCTTCGATCTATTGATATAAAGTCTTCCCATGTTTCCGGAACGCTGATTTGCGATGAAGGCATCATTAGCGTAAAGGGCAAGCTGAGCCTGATTGCCGGCCCCTTCAGGTTGAAGATGGACAACGCCATTGAAAACTGGGTTTCCAGAAATTTTGCGATAGGAGACGGGAAAAATGAGTAGATCTACTGATGAATCGATTCACCTCTCCCCTTCGGAACTCGAGCAACTATTGAGAACCGCCGCTACCGGGGGGCGCGTGATCGACAGCACACACAGGATTGTTCATCTGGCCCAGATGACCGGTGCTTCCCGGCATAGAATGATCGGGAAGAAATGTTATGAGAAGTTCCCCAGTTCCCTATGCCGGACACCCCGATGCCTGCTGACTCGGATTCTTGGTGGTGAAAAAAGCGCCAAATGGGATGGGGCAAGGAAACACCCGGGTAGACGGAAGACCATGTGCATGCTAACCGCCGTTCCCTGGCAGACCGCCGATGGACAGGTTCGCGGCATTCTGGAAGATCTTGGGAATGACTCCAGGCAGGCCGAGTTGGCGAAGCTGTTGAAGACCGCCGAAAGGCAGCTGGAAGTTGTCTCGTCCCGGCTTATTTTTGCCCAGGAGGAGGAACGAAAACGGATTGCCTACGACCTGCACGACAGCCTGGGACAGAGCCTTACAGCCATCAGTCTGTCGGTTGAGAATCATAGCCGGATAATCGCTAAAAAGCACGTGAAATCTGCCGGAGAAATCGCCTCGGCCGTTAGGGAAGGAACGATAGAGCTCCATCGGATCATCGAAGGTCTCAGACCGCCAGTGCTCGACCATCTCGGGTTAGCAGCGGCAACATTCTGGTTTTGCCGGAAGTTTGAGACCGATTTTCCGAATATCTTCGCGGTACCCAAGGTGGACTTTGACGACATAGAGATCCCGGGTACGATTGAAATATCCGTATTCAGAGTTCTGCAGGAGACGATGAGTAATGCCGCCAAACACGGCAACTGTGATACGATTGATATAAGCCTGAGTCATGCGAATGAACAGATAACACTTGTTGTGAAAGATAACGGCGTCGGATTCGACGACGGGCTACTGGGGTCAAACAATGGGGAGGATGAATTTCATCAGGAATTGGGGATGACCATCATGAGAGAGCGTGCCGAGCTGCTGAACGGATCGTTTTCCGTCACGTCCGCCCCCGGGTCGGGAACGACAGTCACCGCCTCCTGGCCCCTCACGGATGAGGCCAATGAGCAGATGGACAGACTTTTTTGGGGGGGGGGTGACTCCTGGAAATGAAGACCACGGCAGGTAGTAGGGCCAACCGCGGCTCAATTGGGTATATCGGTCGGCTCAGCAAAAAAAGGGGGATGAGCCGGATAACTGCTTAGTTGGCGTATCTGCTAGCTCATCGAGAAAGGGGACGATGGGATGAACCACTTCTCAACTGGGCGTATCGGTTAGCTCATCAAGAAAAATCTGGTTCTTCAATGTGTAGGCGGTGAGTTCTGCAGAACTGTGCAGATTCAGCTTTCCTATCAAGTTTGAGCGATGTTTTTCCACTGTCTTGACACTGATGCAAAGATAATCGGCAATCTGTTTGTTCTTGTTTCCTTCGGCAATCAGGTTGAGGACCTCCCGCTCACGTTTGGTGAGGGTGCCCCATTTGGTCTCAAATTCGGGTGCCTTCTTAGCTTCCAGATATGAATCGACAACATTGCGGGTTACATCGGCGCTAAGATATCGGCCGCCCTTTAACACGTTGGCAATGGCAATCTCCAACTCAGGATAGGTAGCCGATTTTGTGATATATCCATGCGCGCCCTGCTTCAGGGCAGCATGAAGGAATTCTTCGGACCGGTAGGCGGATAACATGATGACTTTGGTATCCGGGCACTGCTTCCGAATATCGTCAATGACCTCTAAGCCGTTCATCTTGGGCATCCGCACATCAAGAAAAACAACACAAGGCTTATGTTTCCGGCAGCAACGGACGGCTCCCTGGGCGTCTTCTGCCTCTCCCACCACTTCATAATCAGGATTCGACGACAAAAGGGCCTTAATTCCCTGCCGAACAACCGCATGATCGTCAACCAGTACAAACCGTGTCTTTCCCATTGACTGCCCTCCGCCGCTATGAACGGCTGGAAATATGCAACTCCCCTACGTGAAAATACA
>JAZFSW010000147.1:0-3289 GCA_036446375.1 Desulfobacterales bacterium
GCAGCTACGGACAGTAGATCCAGTGACGGCTCAGCCAATCGTCATCGGTGCCGTTGGGATCGGGAATTACGAGACGTGAGTCCATATGGATATGGCCGCTACCTCAGCAGGGCTGCGGGTCGCTTTGTCGGTGGGCTTCAAGCATTGGGTCTCCCCAAATACCTCTCATCCAAGTTACGGAGATGCTGATCTTCAAGGACTACGCAGAGCCTGTCGAATCAGTCCGAAATCGCCACCTATCGCTATTTCGCTAGTAGTAAATTCAATGGGTTACAGTCCATAATTCACATCAAACGATGTTCCAGGTAGAAAAGGAGGTCATCAGATGTCACCATTTGAATTGCATGGCAAGACTGCCATCGTAACAGGTGCCAGCCGCAGCGGCGGCACGGGTAAGGCTATCGCCATCGAATTTGCCAAAGCCGGTGCCGATGTTGTCGTGGCCGCACGCAACCAGGAAGCCCTTGACGAGGTGGCAGAGGAAATCAAGGCCCTCGACAGGAAATGCCTTGCTGTCGCTACCGATATTTGCGACGCTGACCAGGTAGACAACCTGGTCAAACAGACGCTGGAGACCCTCGGCCGTATCGACATTCTGGTAAACAACGCCGGCGGCATCTTGAATTTCAATAAAGCGGACACGGCTTCCGCAAGCGACTGGCGAACCGATATCGACTTCAACCTGACCGGCCCTTTCCTCTGCTGCGCTGCGGCCGGCAAGGCGATGATCGAGCAGAAAGACGGCAAGATCATCAATATTTCTTCCTGTTCCGGCATCATACCCTCGGTATTGTGGCCCTCCTACGGGGCCGCCAAAGCCGGCCTCAACCACCTTACCACGACGCTGGCGTTAGGATGGGCGAAACACAACATCAACGTCAACTCCATTTGTCCCGGCGTGATTGCGACCGAAATGAATAAGAGTTTTGGCAACTTGCCGCCTGACGAAGATGCTGACGGCAACCCTGTTCCCCGGCTGCGGCATGCCCCCGATCCACAGGAAATTGCATTTCTAGCTGTCTTTCTTAGTTCGCGGGCATCGGACCATATCACCGGCGAGACCATTCAGGTCGGCGGACCGGCCACTACGGGCCGAATGGTGCGCTGAAAAGGACCGGAAGGGCCAAAACCGTCGAGGATACTCACTATTCATAATCATCAGATGAAGAAATGGGAAAAACTCATATTCTTCAATAATGGGGTCATTCTGAAAAATGCAATCATCTACAATAGAAGATGGTATCGAGAAGATAAGATCAAACAGAGAACTGACCGATAGAATCTTAGGATTAAGCCAACTGTCTTTTGAAATAGGGGCTTATCGGTCTCCAAGTGAAGCCAGATCGTTATTATTCAGGATGACAAGAAATTGTCCATGGAACAGATGTGGATTCTGCGGAACATACAGGGGGGGGAAATTTGAAGCCAGGCCTGTTAAAGAACTAAAAGCCGATATTGATAATATGAAAACAATTGACCGTGTCATATTGGATGTATCACACGCTTTGGGATTTGCGGGCGGAGTGAATGAAGTGTTACTGAATGTCATTCAAAGCATCAATCCGCTCTATTATGAAAATGAATCCTACCGAATGATTTCAAGTTGGAGACTTTACGAACAGATGACAGGTTTTCTGCAGGATGCAGACAGCATGATGATGAAGCCTGATGATTTTATTGAAGCTGTCAGGTACTTAAGGAAGTCCATGCCGGATATAACGAGACTGACCACTTACGCCAGGTCCCAGACCGTATACTCCAGAAGGAATCACCTGTCTGAAATCAGCCCCTGGTTGGATCGATTACATATCGGACTCGAGACAGGTGACCCTGAACTATTAAGGCTTATCCATAAGGTTGGAAAAAACCAGCCTGATGATGTACAGATTCTGGCTGGACAGCTGGCAAAAGCTGCTGGTTTTGAAGTCTCTGAATACTATATGCCGGGTCTGGGCGGCAAAGAGAAGATGGAGGATAATGCAGTAAATACAGCTAAAGCAATCAATGAGATAAATCCACACTTTGTGAGGCTAAGGCCGTATTCATCTGCCGGCGGATTGGCGGGTACTCCCCATACACTCGAATTTAGAGAGGGCAGGCTTACGGATACAACCCAAAATGGCAAGTTAAGAGAAATTGAAATACTGGTAGAGAACCTTGATGATAGATTCGATGGAAACCTGGTATTTGACATCCAAAGTGCCAGATATGCAAATGCCATGGGAAAAGAGTTGTTCAGATTCAGCTATGAAGGTTTCAAGTTCCCTGAGCAAAAGGAACATGTCCTGGCTCATTTGCGTGATGGAATGAAAGCAAGTGAGGACCAGCATAGGAAAATACAGAGTTCTTCACTTTAGACCGGCAATCGTACTTCTATCGGCTGGCCTTTACAGTAGTTGCATGCCATTCATATCTTCCTGCCATATGCACAGCCCCATTAGATAGTGTCCATCCATGGCCCTATCTTTCTGGGGATGGACACATGCTGGTGTTTCCAATTCAGAAATGAGGATTAAAACATGAGTATGAAAGAAATCTGTGCCGATTTAAAGGCCGAGTGCGATGTGCTGGATGACATCGTCTCTGAATTGGACAATGCCGGTTGGGCAACGAAGACCTACTGCGATGGATGGACCATAAAGGAAGAGATTGCTCATCTCGCATATGGTGACAACAGAGCGCTGCTTTGTGCAACCGATCCTGAAGCATTTGAAGCCCAAAAGAAAGCGTCGGAAGCCGGTGACCCGACGGCAAGGGATGCGGTTAAGGCGTTGGAAGATATGGATCCTCAAGACCTTCTGGCAACGTGGCGGGCAGATAGAGCCGCCCAGCTTGATGCGTTTTCGCGTCTTGATCCCAAGCATCGCGTCCCCTGGTACGGTCCTCCGATGAGCGCAAGGTCGAAAGCCACCGCACGGCTGATGGAAACCTGGGCCCACGGACAGGACGTGGTGGATGTTACCGACGCGATGCGTCCCCCCACCGACCGCCTCAGGCATGTCTGCCACATTGGCGTCATCACCTTTGGTTGGTCGTTTACCACTAACCAATTGGATGTGCCGGAAACACCAGTTAGAATTGCCTTGAATGGTCCCTCCGGTGACCTGTGGCCATGGGGTCCGGAAGATGCCACTGACGCGATAATCGGAAACGCGGAAGAGTTCTGCCTGGTGGTCACCCAGCGGCGCCACCGTGAAGATACCAACCTGCTCATCACCGGGGAGACCGCAAGCAAATGGATGAGCATTAGTCAGGCTTTTGCAGGACCACTGGACAAACATCCGCCGCC
>JAZFSW010000148.1:0-5760 GCA_036446375.1 Desulfobacterales bacterium
GTCTTAAGCTGCGAATGTCGGAAATATTCTTTCGGGATAGAATCGCCACATCACTGGGGTTGCAGCAACTGGATCTTTTCCTGACCCGCATTCTAAACACGATTTTCCAGCAGTCCGAAAGACTTCACAAAGAACAACTCCATCAACTGCTTCTCTATGATCCCCAACGGGCGATGACGGCCATCGATGGTGCTGACACCCGATTCGCTTCGGTGATCTATCTGGGCAACAAGGGGCTTAACCTTGTGAAGCTCAATCGCCTGGGTCTTCCCGTGCCGCCCGGTTTTATTGTCACCGCGGAGGTCTTTCGCTTTAAAGAGATGATTTTCAATTATCCGCCTGCCGAACAGAATTTCAGAGAGCAGGTCTCCCGAGAGATTTCTGCACTGGAGGTGTCGACAGGTAAGACCCTGGGTGATCCCAGCAACCCGCTGTTGTTATCGGTAAGGAGCGGCTCTGCCATTTCTCAGCCGGGCATGATGGATACCTTTCTTAACGTGGGTATCAACGAGGAGATTGCCGCCGGCATGGCCGCGCGAACCGGTAACACCTGGTTTGCCTGGGACAATTACCGCCGATTTCTCCAGACCTATGGTATGACCCACGGACTGCTGCGGAATGATTTCGATGCGATTATCAACGATTTCAAGCAACGGTTCGGGACGCCCTACAAGAAAGGGTTCACCGGCGCGCAGATGAAGACAATCGCACTGACATACAAAGCCTATGTTGTGGACTCAGGATTTGATATCGTTGAGGATCCACTGGATCAGATCCATATGACCATGAAATCTGTTTTTGATTCCTGGGATTCTCCCAAAGCCAAAACATATCGTTCCATCATGGGGATTTCTGATGATTGGGGGACAGCGGCAACGGTCCAGTCAATGGTTTTTGGCAATATTTCACAACAGTCCGGCACCGGTGTGCTGTTTTCCCACAATCCCCGCTGGTCCGGAGATACGGTGAGACTGTGGGGCGATTTTACGGTTGGTAACCAGGGAGAGGATGTGGTTTCGGGATTGGTCAACACCCTACCCATTTCTGTTTTCCAGCAGGAGACGGAACACCGGCAGACCGACCAGACCCTTGAAACCGATTTCCCTGAGGTCTTTGAAGCGTTGAAAGCATGGACCAACGCGCTAATTGACAAAGAGGGCTGGAGTCCCCAGGAGATAGAGTTTACATTTGAAAGTCCACTAGCCAGCGGGCTGTATCTGCTCCAGACAAGAGATATGGCGATGCGAGAGCGGAAAAAGGCGTTGACCTTTGAACCGGGCGTCATCACCGAAGAAAGGTTGATAGGCCACGGTATCGGTGTCAGTGGAGGTGCAATGAGCGGCCGTGCGGTTTTCAGCCTGGAAGAAATCGACCGGTGGCGGGAAGTCGAGAAGGATACATCGCTGATCCTTGTGCGCGGGGATACCGTTCCGGATGACATCCGGGAAATATATGCCGCAGATGGTCTACTCACCGCACGTGGTGGGGTAACGTCTCATGCAGCCGTTGTCGCCCATCAGCTTGAAAAGACCTGTGTGGTGGGCTGCGGAAACCTGGTGTGCAACGAAGAAGAAAGAAATTGCCTTTTTGACCAGGTCACCATAAAATCCGGAGAATATATCAGCATTGACGGGCAGAGCGGGCTGATTGGGCAGGGGTATATGCAGGTTAAAAAGGAGTAGTGAAGGGGAGGGTAGGCAGATGACGACGGCGGAAAATGGTGGGCAAAAACTGGGCATAAACGGCTTTGGCAGAATCGGCAAGCTCTCCGTGTGGCACCACGCGGGGCGGAAGGCCTTTGATGAACTGGTTGTCAATATCGGACGAGGGGCAGGCCGATCGCTGGCCGATATCGCCCATTATGCGGAAAGGGATTCAACCTATGGCCTGCTTTCCAGCTATCTGCATGGGTATAGCGCCGAGCCGGTCATCAGTGATCTTGATGAAGCCGGCGGCTCCATGAGGGTGGATGGTGTCAAGGTCACGTTCTTGCGCTCAGACAGAAACCCCCGGGACATTGGGTGGCGGGATCGGGGCGTAAGGCTGGTTGTGGACACCACCGGGCAGTATCTTGATCCAACGGTTTCATCCGATGATGCGAAGGGTTCGGTCCGGGGTCATATGGATGCAGGGGCCGAGAAAGTCATCGTTTCGGCACCCTTTAAGATAAAAGCGACTGGCGCGTCCATGCCGGAGGACTGCGTTACCACCGTTATGGGAATAAACGATAATGTTTTTGATTCCAGAAAACATCACCTCATTTCAAATGCGTCCTGTACCACCACCTGCCTTGCCCATATGATAAAGCCGCTGCTGAATCATTTCGGTGCCAAGAACATACTGTCCGCTTCGATGGCAACGGTTCATGCGATTACCGGATCCCAGGAAGTATTGGACCGCTTGCCCAAAACAGGGGCAACCGATCTCCGGAAGAGCAGGAGTGTGCTCAATAACATCATTCTTACGTCAACCGGTGCTGCCAAGGCCCTGGTTCTGGTTATTCCCGAAATGGAAAGCATCGGGTTTATCGCCGAATCGGTACGGATACCCACGAGTACCGGGTCTCTGATCATATTGGTGCTGAACATTCAGGAAGATCTTGCCGAACCATCGGCGCGAAGAGAGATCCTTAACGGTATCTATCGCGATGCTGCAGCGGACGATCCGAATAACTATCTGCACTATTCGGAAGAACAGAATGTTTCCGGGGACATTATCGGTAGTCCCAGAGCGGCAGCGATCATCGAGGGCCATGAGACCCATACTCGGACGGCGGAATTAACCATTGATCTGGAAAAAGTTCCGGGTCTGGACAAGAAGCTGATGGCCTCCCTCACCGATACCGTGATTCGGACCCCGATGACACAGGCGGTGGTTTACGGCTGGTATGATAATGAAATGGGGAGCTACGCGAATATTCTCGGTGATCGAACGGTTTCCGTGGCAGATCTGATGTAGTGAGCAAAGGCCCAAAGTGGGCGAAAGTGACTAAAGTGATCTAAAGTGCCTAAAGTTATGGAATCGCTACGCTCAACTGATCCAAGAATACAATTGGCAGAATTCATCAACTTTAGCTCACTTCAGTCACTTCACTGCACTTCAGATCCCTTCCCTCACTCCGGTTCTTCTTCCACTGGCAGGAATGCTACCCTTTGTTCTACAAGCTCGGCGATCGCCTCATCCGAATGGCCCAAGTCCGATAGTATCTCTTCGGTATGCTGTGCAAAGACCGGTGAGGGCCTTCTGATGATGCCGGTCATGCCTGAAAAACCGAGAACCAGTCCCACCTGCTTCACCGGCCCGAATTCCGGATGCTGTTCCACATCGAACAGGTTGTTTTCTTCGGAATGAGGATCGTTCATTATTCCTATTTGCAGCGGCACCACGGCAATGTCCGCCGGCGCTAGAACATTCACCCACTCCTCAGCTGTTTTCTGTCGAAATCGGTTACTGAGTATCTCTATCAAGACGTCCTTGTTGTGGGTTCGTTTCTGCTCACTCTCAAATCGGCCATCGGCGCCTATTGCTTCCAGATCCATGAGCGGACACAGATCCTTCCAGTGTTTGTCCCCGGCGCACAGGACAAAGATCCACCGATCATCCTTGGTCTGGTAGAGCCTGCAGGTGGCGTTTCGTCCGAGCAAATCCACATCGCCGACATCTTTGTATTCAACGTCGTCATAGTCCAAAAACTGGTGTGCCTGCATCGCCACCGCTGCGTTAGCAAGTGATGTCTGGACGTACTGTCCCTTTCCCCCCTTGGACTTTTCGAGAAGGGCCAGGGCGACGCCGAAGGCACCTAGCATGGGGCCTGCCATATCGTTAATGGGTATGGCATGGAATACCGGTGGTTTTCCAAGGCCGCCCTGCGTAACCATCTGGCCACTGCGTGCCTGAAGAAGAGGGTCATAGCCGGGGAGTTCCCGTAAGGGGCCGGTTGTGCCGTACCCGAGGATGGAGAGATATATAATTTCCGGGTTTATTTTGGCTATCGTTTCATAATCCATGCCCAGTCGCTGACAGACACCCCATCGGGTATTTTCAATCAGGATATCGGCTTGGGCCACCAGATCATGGGCGATTCTCCGGCCTTTGTCTGTCTTCATATCCAGGGAGATGGATCGTTTTCCCCGATTCACACCCACAAATCCCCCACCCATAACACGCCAGGGGTCGCCATCGGGGGGTTCGATCTTTGTGACATCAGCGCCCATTTCAGAAAGAAGCATGGCACAATAGGGTCCATTGAGCATCGTGGTGATATCCAGAACCTTGAGGCCCTCCAGGGGAGGAACTTTCTCTCCTTCTTCCGGTGAAACCGTGTCTGTAGGAATATTGCGGGAACCGGATACGATCATTTCGGTGTGTTCACCCAGTCTGGGTGCCCTGCCTTGTATTGCACCGGGTGTCCTGCTGAACTTAACCGGGATCCCCATCTGACGTCCTTTTCCAAGATCAGGATCTTCAATCTCCACAACCATGTCATTGGCCGCAACCTGGGGATCATCAATGAATGTGGTTACCGGATCCGCCGGTGCACAGGGTATATCTTCCGCTCTCAGGAAGGTAAGCCATTCATCTCTGGTTCTGTCTGAGAATAATGCTTGAAATTCAACGGCGATCTCCTCGCTATAGGGTGGCTCGATCATAAACGGAGCCCCTTCAAAGCGATCGTCTATCAGCCACTCATCATGATCCATAGCGATGGCAAATTTGGTGACAAATGCCATATTGCCCAATGCGATGAAGAACCACTTTTTGTCACTCCCCTGATAGAGCCTGTAAACGGGGGAGCGCCCCTGAGGGGTGTGCAGGGGCGGCATGAAAACCCTGTCTTCGAAATCCAGATAGCCACTCGTGCCTGCGCAAAGGAGAGATCCGAGCAAAGAGACGTCCACTTTCTGGCCTATTCCGGTAGTCTCACGGGCATACAACGCCATCGTTGTACTGTAGGCCGCCATCAGAGCGGCATAGGCGCTGGCCAATGGTAAGGCTAGATAATTGGGCGGGAAGTTTTCGCCGCCCGCCTGACCGATGTAAGAACCGGTAGTGGCGCAGACCAATTCCTCCCAGCCGGGTCGATCCCGATACGGTCCTTTTTGACCAAAGCCGGAGATAGACAGGTAGACGGCACGGGGGCTGATCCGATGAATCGTATCATAGCCGATACCGAGACGGTCCGCCACACCGGGACGGAAGTTTTCGATGATTACATCGGCGTCTTTCGATAGGTCCTGGGCGATGCGCTGGTTCTTCCTGTCTTTAAGATCCAGCACGATGCCCTTCTTGCTCCGGTTCAATACCCGAAAGCCCGGTTCACTCCGGTAGGGATCACCCCCGGGACGTTCTATCTTGATTACTTCCGCCCCCTGTTCGGCGAGCAGCATTCCCGTGTATGGACCGGGTATATAATGGCCGAAGTCCAGAACCTTGTAGCCTGATAGTATCTGATTCATGCGTCGTTTTCTCCCGGGCTGCTCTATGGTGGAAGGTGCCGATGCCATCGCGTCCCGGCATCGTATCGGAACCTTAACAGCCGAAGGTTTTCATGTCAATATGGCTCTGCTGCTCATGCCAGGATAGAGAACATAAGCGTTTGGTGGAATCTGGAGTGACTGGAGTGAGCTAAAGTTGAGGATTGCGCTTTCAGCGCAGGGCATTTGTATGATTTGAGACCTTTGAAAAACAGCGCATTTTGAAAGAATTGGAATTGTAATCTACTGATATTACAATTCAGCAAGTTTGCTGTGAGGAGAAATT
>JAZFSW010000149.1:0-2814 GCA_036446375.1 Desulfobacterales bacterium
CCGCGACTCCACGTTATGGAGCACCCTGCCCTGTGGTGTTCGGACTTTCCTCCGGCCAGATACCTGACCGGCGATCGTTTAGACGGCTCCGACCGTAGTGTATCATTCCTGCCAATAAACAATCCGCTGACAGTTGGGGCAAAGCCGCATACTGTCAAAGCGCTGAAGTTCATTATGCATTTGTGGTGGAAGGTTCACATTACATCCGCTGCAGACTGCATCGACAACGGGTACAATGGCAACACCCTTGGGATCTTTTCCTCTGAGGAAATTGAATCTTTCCAGCCATTCCGGCAAAATGGACCGGGACAACGCTTCGCGGCTCGCTTCAAGTTCTGCCAGTTTGCTCTTTTGCTCGTCGGTTTCCTGTAGCAGGCTTTCTTTTTCGTTCTCGATCTCGAACGTGAGTGTCTCAAGCTGTTCGGTCTTCATTGCGATGGATTGTTCGGCAGCATCGGCCGTTTCCAGATACGCTAACATCCCATCTTCGATATTGGAGTTCATCAACCCTATATCGTCAACCTCTTTCAGCAGCGCCTGATACTCCTTGTTGGTTTTCACAGCATGCAGCTTTGCCTGGCTTTTTTGTATGCGGGCCAGATTCTCCTGAACTTCACGCTCCTGCTCCCTGTAGTCCTTGCTCTGTTCCTCGGAAAGGGCCTGCGCTTCCTCGATTCCCTTCTCAAATGCGTTGAGCTCTGTGTCCCAGGCTTCGATTTTTTCCGGCAATCGATCAATCAAAGATTTGATGGTGTTGGTTTCTGTTTCTATCGTCTGGAGTTTCACCAGAAATTCGATTTGCTCCTTAGTGGAATCTGACATATCGTTTCTTCACATCCATTCTAGATTTTGCGAACGGTTATCGATCGATCCGATTATCCCTTGCACCTTTTGTATCATCCACAGCGGCACATGGCTCACAGCGAAGGTGAATCGTCGGGATTATAGAACAACAAACGGATCCTTTTCAAGCGTATATGCCTCAACATGGATAGAATCACCGATTTCGGCCAAAATGGCCTTCACCCTCGCCGCGAAATCCCCCAATGTCAGGTGTTCCGATGGGAAATGTCCGATATCGACAAGACCCCGATGGTGATCTTCCACGGTTCTTGCATCGTGATAATGCAAATCGCCGCTTACATAGACCTGCGCCCCGGAAGAGAGAAATTGCGCCACGGCACTGGACCCACTGCCCGTACATACCGCCACACGATCGACAGGCAATTCGGGTTTTCCTGCAAATTTCAGCGTATCCAGATCCAGCATTCGCTTTACATCCCGGGCAAAGGAGAGAAGGGTGGTCACTTTCTCAAGGGATCCGACACGCCCGATGCCGCTTGTACCTTCAGCTGAAAACATCGGGTAAACATCGTAAGCCATGGTTTCATACGGGTGGTTGTGCCGAACATGGGAGATAACATCGTTCAGATCCGCTTTTTCAACAACCGTTTCTATTCGCACTTCATCTACATGGGAAGTACTGCCCCTTTCACCAATGGCCGGTCTGGCGGATGATCCCGGTCTGAAGGTGCCCTTTCCAACGTGTCTGAATGAACAGCGCGTATAGTCTCCTATCTTTCCCCCGGCCGTCTCAAACAGTGCGTCGAGTATTTTCTGCTCATGTTCCAGAGGCACATAGACGACGAATTTGAAACGATCCGGATCCCGGGAATCTCCCAGCACAGACAGATCTTTCAAGCCGATCCGGGATGCAAGGATGTCATTGGCCCCTCCCGGCATACTGTCAAAATTGGTATGTGCCGAAAATATCGCCATCTGATGCACCGTCGCCATCTGGACGATAGAGCCGATCGGTGTATTGAAATCAAGACGATGCAGGGGGGCAAGAATCAAAGGATGATGGGTGATGAGCAGATCAACCTTGCTCTTACATGCTGCGGTAACCACCTGAGGAAGGGGATCCAGCGCCACCCAGATCGTTTCAACCGGCCAGTCCAATTGCCCGAGCTGCAGTCCCGAATTATCCCAGGATTCAGCAAAACCGGAAGGTGCGATGGTTTCAATCTTCTGGAGAATATCGGATAGGACAGCCATGTCCAATTCCTTCCGGTCCGAATCAGCCCATCCGAAACACTTTGCTGGCTACACGATGCCCTCTCCGGACAAAACGACATGGGCCCACCTGGGATCGAACCAGGGACCTACCGGTTATGAGCCGGTGGCTCTGCCAGCTGAGCTATGGGCCCGCAACGCAGCCCCGAGCATCGAATCTCATCGGGGCCAATCAGGGTTAAACCTTCTATCGTTCGCGACCTGTTTTGTCAAGCGCTAGATATCGATAAAGCTCTTTAACTTGCGGCTTCGCGTCGGGTGTCTTAATTTCCTTAATGCCTTGGCTTCAATTTGTCTGATCCGCTCACGGGTTACGGCAAAATCCTGACCCACTTCTTCCAGTGTGTGGTCTGCCTTTTCCCCGATCCCGAACCGCATGCGCAGCACCTTTTCCTCTCTGGGGGTCAGGGTAGCAAGAACCTTTCGGGTCTGTTCGGCAAGATTCAGATTTACCGCGGCATCGGACGGCAGCATGAATTTCTTATCCTCTATGAAATCTCCGAGATGACTGTCTTCCTCCTCACCGATAGGCGTTTCCAGGGAAATCGGCTCTCTAGCGATCTTCAATACCTTGCGAACCTTATCCAGGGGGATCTCCATCTTCCCGGCAATCTCTTCCGGGGTGGGTTCGCGCCCGAATTCCTGTACGAGATATCTCGATGTCCGGATCAGCTTATTGATCGTTTCGATCATATGAACCGGAATGCGGATGGTTCTCGCCTGATCGGCGAGAGCACG
>JAZFSW010000150.1:0-8219 GCA_036446375.1 Desulfobacterales bacterium
ATGGAAATGATATGGAAGAAAACAGTAAATGCGTTGAAGGACCATATCCCCAGTCACAGTTTCAGGATGTGGATTGAGCCCCTGAAGTATCGACAAGCAGATGAGGACCAGATCGTCGTCACCTGCCCCAATCTGTTCTCCAGACGACGGGTACTGGACAATTATGCCGGTGCCATCGAATTAGAGATTTCCCGGGCCACAGGAAAACAGCTCAAATTGTCGGTAGAAGTTTCAACCGGAAAGGGCAGGAAAGAAACGAAAACAGACGAGAGCACGCAACTTGCTCTGCCGAATATAAGTGGTCATATCAACAGGGGCCGGTTCCTGCGCAAGGATTTCACCTTTGATCGGTTTGTTGTCAGCGGCAATAACGATTTTGCCTATTCTGCAGCGCTTTCACTGGCCTTTGGCAAGCGAACCATTCAGAATTCACTGTTCCTGTTATCAAAAACGGGGATGGGGAAAAGCCATCTTTCACAGGCCGTGGGAAACCATATCCTCGCGCAGTCTCCGGATGAAAGGGTGTTTTATGTTACCGCCGACTCCTTTTCAAATGAGATGCTCGATGCGATGCGGAACAACAGGCTGGACCAGTTCAAGAAGAAGTACCGCAATACCTGTGATGTCCTTCTTCTTGAAGACCTCCACTATCTTCCCGGCAAAAAGAAGACACAGGTCGAGCTAGCCCTGATCCTTGACGTACTGCTGGAAGCAGGAAAGAAGATCATCTTTTCCAGTTGCCTTCCTCCCGCCGATATCCCCGGCCTGAACGACAAATTAGCTTCCAGGCTCTCGGGGGGGTTAATATCTACGATTGAGCCGCCTAATTATAGAACCCGGGTCCGGATCCTCCAGAAGAAATCAATTCTCAATGGATTTACCCTTCCGGAAGAGGTTACCCAATACCTGGCCGGTGAACTTCTCGAAGATGTAAGACAACTGGAAAGCGGTCTGATCGGCGTGACCTCCAAAGCAGCGCTGATGGATGTACCGATCGACCTCACGCTCGCCGAAGATGTGGTCAAACATCTGGTTTCACACCGGAAGAAAATCACCATCAATGTGGTAAAGACGCTGATATGCCGGGAGTATAAGGTGTCCGCCAGAGATCTGCTCTCCCGCTCAAGAAAACAAGGTATCGTGGAGCCCAGGCAGATCGCCATATACCTGTCTCGGCTGTTCACAGATGCCCCCCTTCAGGAAATCGGGCGGAGTTTTAACCGGTACCATGCAACAGCCATTCATTCCATCGGCGTCATCAAGCGGAAGCTGAAAGAAAGTGGTGCCATGCGAAAACAGATCGAACTGTTGAGCGAAAAACTCGACGCCCCAAAATAACAGTCCGTAGTAAACGCCACTCCGAGCGTGCCTTCCCCCTTACCTATTGACGAGACGTCAGACAAATATCATTTGCTGAAAATGCTCATGGTAGTGCTGCGTTGATTGACATAAAGATCTGAATCCTGTACTTTATATGGACAATAGTCTTCAGGGTTTCATGTCATCTCGTCATTTTGTCTGTGGCATTTTGACCTGCCGCTAAACCATGAATTTAAGATGGGTGGAGAGGATGAGAGCGCTTAGGAGCGATGACATAGCGTATCGGTTTTATGAGGAGATCGCCGAGCAACCGAAAGGTGAAGGGATTGCCAAATGCTTGAGCTGCGGAACCTGTTCATCGACCTGTCAGGTCTTTTCGGTGAATCCGGCCTATAATCCCAGGAAGCTGATTCAGCAAGCGATTCTTGGTTTAAGGGAAGACGTATTGGCATCGGAGATGATATGGATCTGCGCTCGATGCAACAGTTGCATTGAAAAATGCCCGAAGGGAATCAAACCCGGTGATATTATCATGGCGCTGCGACATATTGCCCTGAAGGAAGGTAAATCCGATACCCGGGGTGTGAGACATGCGTTGTTTTTCAAGAACAGTATACTAAGGACCGGCAAAATCAACGAGATGCTGCTGCCCCTTGCCACGTTGCGTCTGTCTATCGTTTCCCAGATCCCCCAATCGATCCGGATGCTTTTCAAAGGGAAACTGCCACCCATACGACCCAAGCGGATTAAAGGTGTAAACGACTTAAGAAAACTCAACCGGATGATTGAGAGCAGGAAGTAGTTGAGCGAATCAATGAAATATTCCTTATACCCCGGATGTGCCGGGGAGGCCACCACCAAAGAGGCCTGGTCCTCCACCCGCAAGGTTTTGGATTTCCTGAAGGTGGATGTCACCGAGAACAAGGCCTATTCGTGCTGCGGTGCCGGGATTGTTGAAGAAGAAGATCCTGAGTTCGAATATCGGTTGAATGCGAGAAATTTTGCCCTGGCTGAAAAAGAAGGAAGGGATATTCTTGTCATCTGCAACACCTGCCTGTTGACCATGCTGAACACGAAAAAAAAATTGACAGAAGATGAGACCTTGTACCGGCAGGTCAACGCCGATCTGGCTGAGATCGGACTTGAATATACCGGAAAGGTCAATATAAGACATTTCCTGTGGATGCTGCGGGATGATATTGGCCTGGACCGGCTGAAAGCATTGATCAAGGCACCCATGGTAAACGTAAACATCGCGCCGTTTTACGGCTGCCATATTCTCCGGCCTTCAGATATCATCGCAGATGACAAAGCACCCGATTTCCTCAGCCGATTGATTGAGGTCTGCGGTGCTCAGGAGGTAGACTACAGCGACAAATACAATTGTTGCGGGTTCCATATCCTGCTAAACGATCAGGCCACATCGCTGAAGATGAGCGAAAGGTGCCTTGCGAATGCCGAGAAATCCGCAGCCGATATGCTGGTTACGCCCTGTACGCTTTGTCACATCAGTCTTGATGGGTACCAGAAGCCGGCCAATAGAAATCACTTGAAGGACATCCCGATCCTGCATCTTGCCCAGATGCTAGGGCTGGCTTTCGGGATCGATCCGAAGGCATTGGGTCTCGATAAGCATATGGTGGATGTGGGCAAAGCACTGACATAAACCAACCGGACACAAAGATTTCCGCTTTGCCTTCTTTGTGCCTCGGTGTCTTAGTGGCGAGAATCAGAAAATGGAAAACAATAAGAGAATCGGCGTCTTTATGTGTCGTTGCGGCGGCAATATTTCCCAGGTGGTCGACCTCGATCGTCTGAAGGAATTTGCCGAAAAGCAACGGGGTGTTGAATTTGCTGAATATCAGTCTTTTACCTGCTCCAGCGAAGGACAGGCGGTTATTCAAAAAGCCGTAAAAGAGCAGGACATTGATTCGGTGGTTATTGGCTGCTGTACGCCGAAACAATACGAAGAATTATACAGGGACTGCATTCAGGAAACCGGGCTGAACCCCTATCTGCTTGAAATGGTCAACCTTCGCGAGCAGTGTTCCTATCCCCATCACGATGAACCGGAAAAAGCCACGCAGAAGGGAATGAAACTTCTTGAAGCCGCCATCGATAAAGTGCGTCTTCTGCGGCCGTTGAAACTGGAAAAGGCAAAGATCAATACGGATGTGGCGGTTATCGGCGGGGGTATTGCCGGGGTTCATGCCTCGCTCATGATGGCAAAGATGGGCTATAAGGTCTATCTCATAGAAAAAGAGGCGACCATCGGCGGCAACATGGCCAAACTGGTTAAGACATTTCCCACCGATGATTGTGCCATGTGCACGCTGTCACCCAAACTGGATGAGGTGTCGAAGAACAAGAATATCCAGCTGATGACCTACTCGGAGGTCGAGGAGGTGGAGAAAACACCGGAGGGCTTGCGGCTTAAGCTCTTGCGGAAGGCCCGTTACCTCGATGAAGAAAAATGTACGGGATGCGGCAAGTGTGCCGAGGTCTGTCCTGTCGATATCTACAATGAATACAACCAGGGCCTCTTGTCCACAAAAAGGGCGGCGTATAAGGATTTTGCTGCCGGCGTGCCGAACCTGTTTACCATCAGGAAGAAGCATATGGCGCCCTGTAAGGCCGCCTGTCCGGTCAATCAGGCCGCCCAGGGGTACCTGGCACTGGTGGCGGAAAAGCGGTTTGAAGAGGCCTTCAGCGTTGTATACCGGGACAATCCGCTCCCGACCGTCTGCGGTCGGGTCTGCAATCATGTCTGTGAAACAGAATGTACCCGAACCGACGTCGATGAACCCATTGCCATTTGCGGCGTCAAACGATTTATCACCGATTATGCGATCCAGCACGATATCAAACCGGACATTTCACTTGTTGAGAAGAAGGACAAATCGATCGCCATTATCGGCAGTGGCCCGGCGGGCCTGGGGTGTGCGCATGCCCTGGCTCTGAAAGGGTATGGGGTGACGGTTCTTGAACGCAACGAGAAAGCCGGCGGCATGCTGGCCTACGGCATACCGGCTTACCGACTCCCCCAACGCCATCTGGAAGTGGACCTGGAAAACATAAAACGCCTCGGGGTGAATATAAAGGTAAACACCGAGATCGGGAAAGATATTGACTTCGCGGACCTATACCGCAGCAACGATGCGGTTTTTATTGCTACCGGCCTTCAGAAAAGCGCCCGATTGCCCCAACTACCCGGAAGCGATCTAGAGGGCATTACCCAAGGCGACGATTTCTTAAAAAGAGCGCGGGACGATAGGGAGATTGCGGTAAAGGAAAATGCTGTTGTCGTCGGCGGCGGAAATGTCGCCATCGATGTGGCCCGAACCATCAAGAGACTTGGGGCCGGGAGCATTACCCTGGTCTGTCTGGAAACATACGAAGACATGCCGGCTATTAGACAAGAGATCGAAGCGGCAGAAGAAGAAGGCATCATCATCAAGCCGGGATTGTCCATAACCAAATTCACCGGGGAAGACGGCCGTGTAGAAGGTATCGATTGCGGGCAGATCGAGAGAATCGATATCGAGGAAGATGGAAGATTTGTACCCGTTCTTAAGCCGGACGCGACAATCGCGATTCCTTGCGAGGAAGTCTTTGTTGCTATTGGTCAAAGGGCCGATGTGGCATTTGTAACCGATGATTTTCCCCTGGATCTTGACCGGCGGGGCTTGATCGCCACCGGGGAAGCCTCGACGATAACCACACTGGAAAAGGTTTTTGCCGGCGGGGATGTTACCGCAGGACCCTCATCGGTCATTGGTTCTATTGCCAAAGGGCAATTGGCCGCCGAAGAGATCGATTGTTTCTTAAACGAAACGGTTTACCCCGGCAAAGCGCAGCCCTATCAGCAGATGGCAGCGGATCGTCAGGAAATCATTCAGTCCAAGGAAGGACTTTACGAGATGGCGCCGAGGGTGAAGATGCCTGAGGTGCCTCTGGCAGAAAGAAACGACTTTACCGAGGTGGAGACCGGATACACCGAAGAAATGGCGGTAGCCGAAGCCAAACGATGTCTTCAATGCGGGGAGTGTTCCGATTGCCGGGTCTGTGAAGCGGCCTGCGAAGCTGAAGCGGTGGATCATTTCCAGAAAGATACCTTTGAGGACATTGAGGTCGGTGCGGTGGTTGTGGCCACCGGGTTCAAGGAGTTTGATCCTTCAGGCCTTCACTACGGCTATGGGGAATTTCCAGATGTGTTGACACAGCTTCAGTTTGCCCGGATGCTCGATCCGGTGGGTCCCACCGATGGGGAAGTCTTGAGGGTCAGCAACCGGAAGCCGGCCCAGAGAATTGTGATGGTGCAGTGTGTCGGTTCGCGGTCCGGAGAGCAAGGTGTCGAGGGGGGGCATCGGTATTGTTCCCGAGTGTGTTGTATGGCCGCCTTGAAGCACGCCGGGCTGGTAAAGAAGTATTTCAACCCGGATGCGGAGATATACATCTGCAACATCGATATCCGGGCATTCGGAAAAGGTTACGAGGAGTATTTTGAAGCGGTAAAGGGTATGGGGGTTAAGTTCATCAAAGGGTTGCCGGGCGCTGTTGTAGAAGACAAAACCACCGGGAAACTCGTGGTCACCGTGGAAGACGCCAGCACCGGCACGCTGCTGGATCTTGAGGCGGATCTGGTGGTTCTTTCCAGTGCTACTGAACCGACCGAGAATTCCGCATTGATGCGAAAACTCAATATCCCGAGAGATGAGAGTGGTTTTGTCAAAGAGTTCCATCAGAAGATACGACCCACAGATACCATGGTGAGAAATATTTTTGTCTGCGGCTCTGCCCAGGGTCCAAAGGACATCCCCGACACCATTGCCCAGGCAGGCAGTGCAGCTGCCAGTGTGGTGTCTTACCTGGGTGATGGGTATATCTGGTTAAACCCGATGATTGCCACCGTTGATGCATCCCTTTGCCGGGCATGCGGAAGATGCGAGGAAGGATGCGAGTTTCAGGCGATAAAGGTGGATGCCGAAACTTTGAGCGCACGCGTGGAAGCAACGATGTGTGAGGGGTGCGGCAAATGCGCTGTTTTGTGTCCCACAGGGGCTGCCAGTGTTCATTCCGGAACCAACGCCCAGATAGGGGCCTTGATCGGGGGGTTGAAAGCGGAGGCGATCCATGAGTTTTGAACCCGATGTTCTGGGATTTGCCTGTAACTGGTGCGGCTATGCCGGCGCCGACCAGGCCGGCATGAACAAAATGCAGTATCCGGCCAATATCAAATTGTTGCGGGTGATGTGTCTTGGCCGGGTGGATACCCACCTGGTGCTGGAAGCCTTCGAAAAGGGATTTGACGGCATTATGCTTGTCGGGTGCCATATCGGTGACTGCCACTATGTTTCAGGCAATAAGAATGCGGCCCTTGTTGTTGAACGGCTGAAGGGCATTCTCCACTATCTTGGCGTTGAGCCGGAACGGCTGAGGCTTGAAGAAGTGTCCGGTGGGGAAGGCCCTGTATTTGTAAGGGTGGTGAAGGAATTTATTGACGAATTAAGGGCGCTGGGGCCAAGCCCCTTGGCGTCTTTGAGTCTTCAGGAAGAAGAGCGTGTGGCCGGTTGATGTTCTGGATCCGGTGACAGTTGAAGGGAGCATGGAATTGCATTCCAGGGCTCAGACTCAAGAAGGTGTCAGGTTTCAGGTGTCAGGGTAAGATGCGCGGAATATTCCTTCCTGACACCTGACACCTCGGCGCCGACTCGCCGCGGTTCATGCCGGAGGAGCCGCCTATATGGAAAAGCGGCGTTCCCGAACGATGGATAGGACGATGAAGCACAGCAGGTTTTATGATGGATGATTCAAGCACCAGTCAACTCGAGTGCATTCAGTGCAACAAATGCCAGATGAGCTGCCCGATCAATCGGGTGGATCCGACCTATTCCCCCCGGGGAAACACATTACAGTACCTTCTGGACGGGGAGGAGACGTTTTCTGAGAATACGGATCTCTACCGGTGTCTCACCTGCTATCAGTGCAAAGAGGTGTGCCCTTCCAGCATTAAATATATCGATGCTGTCAGACAGGCTCGTCACATGGCACGGCAAAAGGGACGGCTGGATGAATGCAAACACGGTGCTATGCTGCGCACCATTCAGACGTTTCAGTCTGAGCTGCAGACCCCCCAGAACCGATTAACCGGTCTGGATGCCGATACCTTTGCCGCCTCAGGTGAGATACTCTACTTTGTCGGGTGTCTGCCGGTATTTGACTTTGTCTTTCCCCACACCAACAGCATTACAACTGCCGAAAATTCACTGAAGATTCTCAACGCCGCCGGTGTCAAACCGGTTGTTTCCAACAGTGAAAAGTGCTGCGGATACGATCTGCTCTGGAGTGGTGAGACCGGGGTTTTTCAAAAACTGGCCGCATCCAATATCAAGCTGTTCAAGGAGCTGGGAATAAAGAAGATCGTTACGAGCTGCGCTGAATGCTTGGTGACCCTGAAAGATGAATACCCGGCAATTGAAGATGTGGATTGGGAGGTGCAGCATATCTCCGAGTTTATCGCCGAAGCACTGGAAAGCGGGGAGTTGAAACTCACAACACCGGTTGCGGAAAAAGTGACCTATCACGACCCGTGTCGATTGGGAAGGGTCGGTCACATCTACGATGCGCCCCGGACCATTCTGAAACAAATTCCGGAACTTGATTTTGCCGAGATGGAGTATATCAGGGAAAGCTCGCGATGTTGTGGGGTGGGTAGTTTTTCAAATTGTGATGCGGCGATCAAGTTTCTGCAGTCCGACCGCCTGGAAGAGGCGGCTGAAACCGGGGCTGAGCATCTGATCACCGCCTGCCCCAAATGCCGGATCCATTTCAACTGCTATCTGGACGGCAAACCGATCCGGGAACTACCCGAGCTGACCATCACAGACATTACAGATATT
>JAZFSW010000151.1:0-2705 GCA_036446375.1 Desulfobacterales bacterium
CCTTGCCGAAACTCGATCTAATCGCAATCCCGGATTTTGCCTTTGGTGCCATGGAAAACTGGGGGGCGATCACCTTCCGGGAAAACCTGCTCCTCCACTATCCGGGTGTTACTTCTGTTGCCGCGGAAGAAAGAATCTGTGAGGTTATTGCACACGAGATAGCCCATCAATGGTTTGGCAATCTTGTCACCCCATCGGACTGGAAGTACCTGTGGCTCAATGAAAGCTTTGCCACCTTTCTTGGCTTTGGCATTCTGGATCACTATTATCCTGAATGGCGTGCGTGGGATCATTTCTCAAACACCCAGACCCATACGGCGCTGGAAAGGGATGCGCTGCATGAAACCTTTCCCATAGAGATTCCGGGCGGCGAACATGTCGTGATCAATACCGGCACCGCGCCGATTATCTATAGCAAGGGCGGTAGTATCCTGAGGCAAATCGAAGGCTATATCGGCAAGGACAACTTCCAGAAAGGACTAAGACACTATCTCAAAACCCATGAATATGGCTGTGCGTCAAGTCACCACTTCTGGGAAGCATTTGAAACGGTTACGGAAGAACCCATCACCCGGATGATGAAAAGTTGGGTTGGACAACCCGGGTTTCCGGTCATACAGGTGGATCGGATCGGCAGCAATCTCATCCTTAACCAAAAGCGGTTTACCTATCTGCCCAACGATTCCGAACAGCAGTGGATGATTCCGGTCAATATCACGGTTATCGATAATGCCGGTGGCTCAAGCACTGTGAAAGTGCTTCTTGAAGGCAGCGATGTCAAGGTCGATATCGGCGATGATGTACTTGCTTACAAAATCAATAGCGGCCAGACCGGATTCTACCGCGTCCATTATCTTGATGCAGACAACCTCGCGATCCTGGGCAAAAGGATCGCGGACAAAACATTGCCGGAACAGGACCGATGGGGTCTTCAGGACGACCTTTTTGCCCTGGTGAGAAGCGGTGATGTTTCTATGGCTCAGTATCTGGATTTTCTTTCCTACTATGAGAATGAAGACGCTTATCTTCCGCTGGTCAGTATTGCCGGCAATTTGGGACATGCGCAGCGTGTCTTTCGAAATCCGGTAAAGGATAAGGTCGCATCTTTCGGCAGAGCACTTTTTGAGAGGGTTCTTTCCGATATGGGATATACCCCGGTTGAACATGAGCCTCATACCACGTCGAGTCTCAGAGACCAGCTTATCTGGCAGGCCGTGGTCTTTGGGTCAGAACCGGCAACCGAATTCGCCCGGGATCAATTTGGCGTTCTCACCGATGGCGGGTCGATTGATGCAAACATTGTGAAAAGTGTTATGCAGACCGGGGCACATACCGGTAATCGGGAGACATTTGACTGGTTTGTCCGGCGCCTTGAGACCGCCGATAGCGAACATGATCGTTTGAATGTCCTTTCTGCCATGGGATGCTTTCAGGATCCGGCACTTATCGATAAATCCCGAGCGTATGCACTGGAACATGTGCCCGACCGGAACAAATCCATCCCTATTGTGGCACTGGCGGTAAATCCCATTTCGGCAAAGAGCATGTGGGACTGGTATGTGGAGCACCTTGACGCCCTTGAAGGGTGCCATCCGATTATTCATGAAAGAATTATCGCCGGGATCGTTCCCCTGTGTGGCATCGCTCAATCGGAAACAGTCCGTGCCTTTTTCAATGAGTACCTGAAGGAGAAGCCCTGGACCAAAGATGTCGTTCGACTGTCTTTGGAAAAGCTGGAAATCAATGTACTCATGCGGGCCGGATAGCCGACGGTTCGCAGCCGTCCAGCCCAGTAGAATCCCCATATCCCGCTTGACACCACAGCGGCGTTTTTCTATACTTTTCTTCCAGATACGCCCATATTCGTTTTCAGGGGCTATCGCATAGTTTCTTCGCTCCAGGCGTTGACCTCTCTATTGTAATGAAGGAGAAATCCCCGATCCCTTTCCGTATCAGAGGGCACCGGGGAGCTTCGTATGAAACGGCGAACTTTTCTGAAACTGGCCGGTATGGGCAGCCTGTCTATTGCGGCGGGTTGCACCTCAGAACCGGAAAAATACCTCTATTCACGGGTCCACGCCCCGGATGACACGGTCACCGGAACGCCCATCTGGTATGCCTCTACCTGCAGGGAATGCCCCGCAGGATGCGGCATTGTCGCAAAGAACAGGGAAGGGCGGGTAATTAAGGTAGAGGGTAACCCGATGCATCCCATCAACCAGGGCAAGCTGTGCATGCGGGGGCAAGCCGCCCTTCAGGGCATTTATAACCCGGACAGAATCAAGACACCCCTTCGGCGGGTCAATGATCGGTGGCAGCCGATCACCTTTGCAGAGGCCGGGGAGATCCTTAAGGAGCAGGGGCAGCGGGCCGCAGTGAAACAGGGGATCAACCGGGTGCGCATGCTCACAGAGACCGTCGGCAGCCATCTCATGGATCTCCTGACAGAATCCCTTGAGCAGTGGTGGTCGGACAAGCCGCTGGTCTTTGAACCCTTTGCCTATGAATCCTTGAAAACGGCCAATGAGGAAGTGTTTGGCTTCAAGGGTCTTCCCTCCTACCGGATGGAAAAGGCCGATGTGCTGGTCTCCTTTGGTGCAGATTTCCTGGAAACCTGGTTGTCTCCCGTTGAGTATACCCGGAAATTCAAGGCCATGCATGCCCTGGGAGATGATGGGAAGGGCCTGTTTCTTCATATCAGCCCG
>JAZFSW010000152.1:0-4516 GCA_036446375.1 Desulfobacterales bacterium
GGCGGCTTGGGCGACGGTGTCGAAGGATTTATAGCTTGAATAGGGGCCGGAAGTGCCGAAGCCTTTGATGCGTACATAAATTATCGAGGGGTTGGCCTTCTTCATCACGTCGTAGCCGATATCGAGTTTTTCGATGACCCCCGGCCCATAGTTTTCAACAAAAACATCGAACTGGGGGAGTAGCCGGAGGAGAAGGTCGCGTCCTTCCTTTTTGTCGAGAGACAGCGTGATGCTTCGTTTATTGCTGTTCCAATTGACAAAATACTCGGAATCCTTCTGGTCCATCCTGCCGTTTCGACCGGGATCGCCGCTTCCCGGCCGTTCCACCTTCACGACATCAGCACCCAACCACGCCAAAGCCTGGGTACAGGACGTTCCTGCTTCATATTGAGTCATATCCAGTATTCTCATTCCTTCAAGTGCAGTCATTGCGCTGCTCCTCAATCCCTAAATCCCACAATCCGTGGAATCTGTGTAACCTGCCCGCCATCGCGAGCTCAGGCGAGGCGGGCGGGTCTGTGGATAATCATTGTTTGGATTCTTGAGTTTGGCCATTGGAGATTAGCGGAGCGAAGCGACCCCACAACTTTAGCCCCGCCTGCCATAGCCAGCCATCAGAGAGGTCGACCTCTATCGCAGGCTGCATTACTGTTCCCGCTCATTCTCCCAAGCAAATAGGCACTGGCGGGCAGGTCACTTTAGTCACTTCAGCTCACTTCACACTCCCTCCAGTCATCTCTTTTCTTCTGCCTTATGCCTTTCCTCTGCCTTATCCCTATCTCTGCTCTTAATCCCTAATCTGTATATACCCAACAGAATACCACGTGACAACTGTTTATCCACCTCTGTTTCAATGTAAGCTTTTTTCTTCCGGCGATTCATGGTATCAGATCGTGCATGAAACTACATCTTTGTCTCTCACAGACCTGTCCGCCATCGCCTTCGCCTTCAGACAAGGCGGGCGGGGCTCACAGAGAACACAGAGGTAACTCTTGATGGATTGCGCCTAGGCGGCCCAGGTGCAAATCATCACTCTTTAACACCAATATGATTTCCTTTGCGCCTTTGCGCTTTGCGCGAGATTTGAGCTGTTATCATTCACTTCAAGACAGGTTGAGCGTAGCGACTCCACAACTTTAGCTCACTTTAGTCACTTTAGCTCACTTTAGATCACTCTAGCTCACTTAAGTTCACTCAAGCTCACTTTAGTCACTTCACACTTGCCCTCCTATCCCCCTCCCGAGGAGGGCAAGCAAAGGAGACACCATGCGTATCTTACTCATCGGTCAGGCGGCATTTGGCGCAAAGGTTCTAGAAAGATTATCGGCACAATCGGAGAACGTGGTAGCCGTCTATGCACCGCCGGATGGGCCGGGGGGGCGAACCGATCCTCTGAAGGAAGCGGCTGTTACCGCCGGAATAGCGGTATATCAGCCTGAGACATACAAGGACGATCAGATCTTTGCCGATTTTCAGGAACTGAAACCGGACCTCACAGTGATGGCCTTTGTCACCGATATCATCCCGCCCCGCCTTCTCGAGGTCCCATCCATGGGCAGCATCTGCTATCATCCATCTATCCTGCCTCGCCATCGGGGTGCCAGTGCGATAAACTGGGCGGTGATTATGGGGGATACCCAAACCGGCCTCAGCATTTTCTGGGCCGATGGGGGCATTGATACCGGACCGATTCTTCTCCAGAAGACCATCGATATCGGCCCCGAGGATACCACCGGCTCTCTGTATTTCAATCAGCTTTTCCCCATGGGGGTCGATGCGATGATCGAATCTGTAGACCTGATCAAAGCCGGAAACGCGCCGCGTGTGATCCAGGATGAAACCGGCGCCACCTATGAACCCCCCTGCGACGATGCGGCTGCCGGTATTGATTGGCAGAAACCGGCACGGGACATCCACAACCTGATCCGCGGATGCGATCCCCAACCCGGCGCATTCACCTCATTGGGGGACGAAAAAGTCTGCTTCTACGGTGCAGCGCTGGAACAGACGGCTACCGATCAGGCACCGGGTACAGTGATCGGGGTCGATAGTGGCATCTGTATTGCCGTTGCCGGCGGCCAATTGACAGTGACAAAAGTCCGGACATCAACCCACGGAAAGATCGCCGCCACCGAATTTGCCGCCGATATCGGTCTGAAAGCAGGGGACCGGTTCGGCGCCTGACGTCTATCGACAGCACTTCCAGGACTTCACCACGAAAGAACCCGGAAGAGCACCGGAAAAGAAAACAGCCATGAATAGAGCATCGTGGCCCAGAGGACCAGGCTTTGGTTTGCCCCTGAAAGGGGCTTTGCCAATGGTGATTGTGGAGTGCCTAAAGTGAGTTGAAATGAGCTAAAGAGTGGCGTCGCTTCGCTCCACCAATCATACAAATGCTCTGCGCTGAAAGCGCAATCCTCAACTTTAGCTCACTTTAGTCACTTTAGCTCACTTGGAACTCTCCTGACCATCCGGATCTGGCAGAGCCAAGGGCACATAACCACGCCCAGAGGACGTGGTTTTTAACGATAGAATAGATCATTCGTGTGAGGTGCACCTAATTCTCTCAGTTCAGTGAAACTCCGTGGAAGATCCGTGGTGAAATCAATCTTGCATTCATCGACGACGCTTTTTCAGGGTCTCGGGCACCCAGAACAGAAAGATGAAGACAGCGATCATCCCCGCTCCGGACAAGGCCCAGGCGGACATGGAGAGTCCGATCAGATCGGCGATACCCCCGACAAGAAGGGGAGCACCGGTAAACCCCGAATCGCCTATCAGCCGCCACATTCCGAGAAACTCTCCCCGCGAATCCTCCGGTGCAAGATCGGCGCCCAGGGTCATCATGACACCGGAACCGAGACCGTTTCCGAATCCTATCAGCATCGTTGCAGCCATCAATCCGGTGAAACTTTCCGTGAACGGAACAAGGCACATACCGACGGCCTGCAGGAAGAAACTCGGTACGATGGCAAATTTCCTTCCATATCTATCCATGATAATGCCGGTGGGGTAAAACAGGAGCATATCAATGGCCGCTGCGATGCTGATGATCAGACCGATTTCCTGCACATCCAGACCGATAATACCGGCTGCATACAGGGGGATGATCACCCCTCGGCCTGCACGAATCATCTGTGCGAAAAGCTGACCCGAACCGGCTGTGGCAAATACCCGATAGTGGGCCTTCAATGTCGTGAAGAAGATGCTGCTGCCCGATGATGCTTCAGGCAGTCCAACCGGCCGGGTATCTTTATCGGTCCGGACGAAAAAGATCACCGCCATCAGTGCCACGATCTCTATGAATCCGACCCATAGCAGGGGCACACGGAGACCATAGGCCGTGGCAATGATGCCACCCACGGCAGGTCCTGCAAACCGCCCGATCCGGTTGATACCGCCAAAAAGAGCGATGGCCCTGCCGCGTCCTTCCAGAATAATATTCTCAGCCATATATGTATGGCGTGAAACGCTATATAGGGCCATACCAAAACCGGTGAGCAGCCGATAGACGATGACCTCGGGAATCGTATGTGCCCAGAAGAGCGCCATCGTAGAAAAGATAACCGTGACGATTCCCAGTACCATGGTCCATTTCATCCCCAGTCGTCGGATAAGCATGCCCGCCGGCACATCGCTAAGAAGCATACCAAGGCCGGTGCAGGCCAACACGATCCCAACGATACTGTATGAGATGTCAAAACTCAGGACATACAGCGGCATTACCGGGATCAACATACTCTGCGAAAAAGCAAAGATTATCGATGGCAGATACACCGGTAGAATCACAGAATTGTGCAATACACGTTTCAATAGTGCTTCCTCATTAACTTGCCCTTGCCTGCCCTGTTGAACTGAGCCCCCTGGGGTTCACCCGGGGTGAAATTCCTTCCTACAAACCAGCGGAGCAAAGCGACTCCACAACTTTAGCCCCGCCTGCCATAGCCAGCCATCAGAGAGGTCGACCTCTATCGCAGGCTGCATTACTGTTCCCGCTCATTCTCCCAAGCAAATAGGCACTGGCGGGCAGGTCACTTTAGTCACTTTAGCTCACTTCACACTTCCCCTTCCCCTTCCCCTTTGCGCTTTGGCGTCGAAGTATAAGGAGAAAGAAAGCCATACGTCAAGAACTCCCTCTTGCCCTAATCTGTTCCTCAGACCTCCTTGGCGCGGCGAAGTCTCCAGACGAAGACGGCAGTCCTGTGTCTTTCCCTCAGCGCCTTTGCCCTTCGACCTTGCTCAGGGCCGTGAGCCTGATGGAATCCCTGAGCTTGTCGAAGTGGTCGAACAGCATCTTTCTACAATATCACCGGAGCAAAGCGACTCCACAACTTTAGCTCACTTTAGCTCACTTTAGCTCACTTTAGCTCACTCTAGTTCACTCTAGTTCACTTCCACTCACTTCTTCCCCTTCGCGCCTTTGCGCGAGATCTCATTACTCTGTTGCCGTTCCCTGATCTCTGTTCGTGTTTTGTCTGCGGTTGCTGATGTCTGACTTCTGTCCTCTGTCCTCTGT
>JAZFSW010000153.1:0-2579 GCA_036446375.1 Desulfobacterales bacterium
GAATGGGCGGAATGATGTAAGAAGGTTCCTTCCCGATACTGAAACAACCCTAAAAAGCCTGCGTGTTTCGACACGCAGGCTTTTTTGTTTTCCACCGATGATAGACCCGGACGCCAAGCAAGCGAAACAAGCCACAACACCTGCCGACATAGTGATCCTTCTGCATGTTTTATATCCAAGTCCTTCTTTGCGGTTTACTCTCAGATCATTCTGATCTGACAACCGCCTCAAATATGTCTGTTCCAGGGTATATACATGAAAAACTTGACAAATCAGTCACAAACAGACTATTGATGGATCAATAATTCTTTTCGTCCACCACGAAATTACAGAGATGCCGGAGCCGTTGATGAGTGATTACACCAAAAGATGTCTTCTATGGTCTGTGACGATTCTAGCGCTCTTTTCTTTTTCGGCACTGGCTGCGGAAGAAGAAAAGGCCATTGAATACGAAGCTGGTTTTTTCTACACCGTCCAAGAGGGCGACACCCTCTGGGATCTTTCTGAACAGTTTTCCGATTCCCCATGGCTATGGCCGGACCTATGGCGTAACAACGACCGGATTGCCAACCCCCATTGGATCTATCCGGGTCAGCGCATTCGGCTGTATCAGGTAAATTGGGTTGACAAGATAGCGGAACCACCGGCACCCAAGATCGCTGCCGTTGAGACTCCTCCTGAAAAGAAACCCTACTATGTATATCCGCCGATCGATAGTGTCGGATTCATTCGAAAGGATGCGCTCCAGCCCAGAGGCGCCATTTTCAAGGTCAAAGACGATGGGGAGATGATCAGCAAGGGGGATGTTGTTTATCTGCAATCCATGGGCACCCAACCGTTTGAAACCGGTAGCCGGTTCACCGTCTATCGAACAATCAAACCGGGGAAGAGTCACAAGGCCAGTGAAAACATCGGCAAACAATACTATCTTACCGGTATTGTCCAGATCGTTGATGTTCAACCTGACTTTGCGGTAGGAAATATTACTAGATCTTACCGTACCATCGTCGTCGGTGACCTGCTGATACCCTATAAGAAAAGGGACTCCCAGATAACCATCAACACCGCCGTCAAAGGACTGAGGGGCAATATCATTCGCTCTGAGGAACAAGCCGATATCATCGGTGACAATACGATTGTCTTCATCAACAGAGGGTGGATAAATGGTGTTGTGCCCGGTCAGGCCTACAGTATCTGCTATCAGGAAAAGAAACAGATCGATCGATCCTCCAGGAAGGATGTCCTGCTCACACCGGTAGAGATCGGCAAGATTCTCGTTCTGCATACCGAAAAAACAACATCCACCGTCCTGATCACCCATTCATACAAGGGTATCTATCCGGGTGCAGAAATTCGAAGCGCCCTGCCCTGACTACGATGATGCGTCAATGATCCTGGAACCGGGCGCATGGGATATCATATGAAATGCCTCCGCCATGTGGCCCTGTCTATGACCGTGTTGCTGCTTCCCACCACCGCGTTTTCATCTTTTCTCATTACGCTAAAGAACAGCTCGACGATCATAACCCATAGTTACATGGAGACCGACGATCAGATCAAGATTTACCGCTACGGTGGAATCATCGGCATTCCGAAAGATTCTGTAGCAAGCATCGCCGATTCAGATATTGAATTTGTAGAGCCGGCACCGGATCCGGAAGAACTGTCTGCGGCCGACAAGACCGACGCCGATGCATCAGCCGAACCGGTTGAGTCGCCCGAAGAAGCGGTTGCCAAGAAAACTGAGAAGAAAAGTGTCGATCTTTCGATTTACAGAAAGAAGAAGTCCGAGCTGATGGAAGAGTACAATAGCGCAAAAGAAGAGCTGAAAAAGGCCATTAGAGCGAGAGACAGGGTCGCGCAAAAGAAAGCAACTGCGAAATCAAGAGACATTGAAAAACGAAGAGCCCTGGTCGCCAAAGAGATAAAGGAAAAAACCAACGGGGTTCTTCCCTCCTGGTGGCAGTAGAGGTTAAGATCTCAGGTATTTGAAACTCCCCGCTGCAAGCGGGCGGGGAATCCGCTCGCTATTCAGTTCAAGACTCCTCCCAGCTATATAGGGGATAGGTCATATACTGCTCTTCAATATTGTCTACCGCGTTACAATCATAGTAGACGTCGGGTCGACCGTTGATGGTGGTACCGGTATTTGCAATGATCGCACCGTTCATGCTCTGGTTGCCGCCACCGTTGAGTGTCATCTCACCGCTAACAATAATGATACCGTTCCATGAAATGCGACCGCCTAGTGTGACCTCACCGTTCACCGCCAATATGCCATAGCCGCTAAGGCCGTTAACATCCAGATCCCCTTCACAGTAGGTTATTTTTAGATCCCCCGCTGTACCCCAGGTCGGATTGGTATAGCGATCCGGTGCGATGGGATTGTCGGCAACATCACTGAGATAGGTCAACACCTCGGAGACCGGATATACGTCGGTCGAGCCATCAGCCAATTGCGTAGAATCCCCGGAGGAGTCGGCCGGCCAATCGCTGGCTTCGTATGGGCTACTGGCATTGATGGTGGTCACAATATCAGGCTTAAGCGGACACGGGGGGGTATACATGTCACCCCGGAC
>JAZFSW010000154.1:0-2617 GCA_036446375.1 Desulfobacterales bacterium
CCCAAAGGGGGGAGAAACGTCGTCTTATCGCTATGGCTACAGAGAATGCGGACAAGCAATTGCAGGACCGGATGGCCTCTACTGCAGCCAGGGAAGACATGCTGCGTCGCCTCGGTAGGGCTCTCAAGATCGACAAGACCCCATGGCGGATCGAATGTTTCGACAATTCTACACTGGGCGGAACCGAACCGGTTTCCGGGATGGTGGTATTTGAAAAAGGGAATCCTCTCAAATCCGATTACCGGAAATACAAACTCAAGCCTCTTCCGGAACCGGACGACTATGCCTATATGGCAGAGGTCTTGGAGCGCAGATATCGCCCTGGAGACGAAACCATGCCTCAGCCGGACCTTCTTGTTGTCGATGGCGGCAAGGGCCAGCTGAATATCGCCCTTTCCGTGGTACGGGAATTGGGGATGGAAGGGGCCTTTGCCATCATCGGGATAGCCAAGAAGGATGAATCCAGAGGGGAAACGGAAGACAAAATCTATACGCCGGGGCGCAGCAATCCTATTGCTTTCGGCAGGGCAGGGGATCTTTTGCTTTTCTTACAGCGCGTACGGGACGAAGCCCACCGGTTTGCCATTTCCTTTCATCGTCAGCGCCGCGGCAAGACATCTTTGCAGTCGGCTCTGGACGGCATCCCCGGAATCGGGGAAAAAAGAAAGGCGGCTCTCCTAAAGCACTTTGGTGGGATCAGAAAGATCCGGGCAGCGGCCATCGACGACCTGGCCGCTGTTTCCGGCATAAACCCAGAGCTGGCAGAAACGCTGAAACGACATCTGTCGGATTAATCCAGCGTCTTAAGGAATGCTTTCAATTCGGCTACCGCAGCGGCCGATTTTTTCAGTGCTGCATCTTCTTCTTCGGTAAGAGAAATCTCGATTATTTCTTCCACGCCGTTTGCCCCGAGTTTCACCGGCACACCGACAAACAGATCGTTTATGCCGTATTCCCCCTCAAGATAAGCCGCACAGGGCAGAATCTTCTTCTTATCCTTCAGGATGGCCTCGGCCATTTCAACCGCAGCTGATGATGGCGCATAGAATGCACTTCCTGTCTTCAACAGTTTGACGATTTCGGCCCCACCATTGGCCGTTCGGTCGACCAGGGCATCAATCCGATCCTGGGCCATCAGTTCGGTTATCGGGATCCCGGCAACCGTGGAATATCGGGGCAGCGGCACCATGGTATCCCCATGGCCCCCAAGGACAAAGGCGTGCGTGTTTTCAACCGATACGTCCAGTTCCATGGCAATAAAGGCTCTGAACCGGGCAGAATCCAGGATCCCCGCCATGCCCATCACCCGATTCTTGGGGAAACCACTCTCATCATAGGCCACATGACACATGGCATCCAGGGGATTGCTGACGACAATGAGGATCGCATCCGGCGAGTGCTTTGCGATGTTCCGGGTCACGTCCTTTACAATCCCGGCATTGGTGCTGATAAGGTCATCACGACTCATACCGGGCTTGCGGGGAATACCGGCGGTAATGATGACAATATCCGAGCCTTCGGTGGCCTCATAGCTGTTTGTGCCGACAAGTCCCGCATCATGTCTTTCTATGGTTGCCGCCTGGGCAAGATCCAGCGCTTTGCCCTGTGGAATTCCTTCGACAATATCCACCAGGACAACATCTGCCAGTTCCTTTTCTGCTACCCGTTGGGCGGCAGTTGCCCCCACATTGCCTGCGCCGACAATGGTTACCTTTTTGTCCATGATCGCCTCCTTGTATTATGCGATTTTCATCGTGCTTTCACTCCCGATTTGGGGTAGTGTAGCGCTGAATGGTTTATGTGTTCAGCAGGGTTGTTAGTGTAATGGTATCGAAAAAGCAAGCTGTAATTCTTCGCGATGTTACAGTGGTGATTTCGGATCCAGCGGCGGTCGAATAGGGCCATCGTATACGAAGGCGAGACCTTTGAAAAATGCTCAATTCTGCTCAAGGTCAAGGAAGGTGAGTCCGTTCCGTGTCTTTTTCTAAACTATATATTGATAGGACTGTCGTCCATTCCCCCCAGGTCCTTGCCATCCGCAAACGGCTCGATGTACCTGTCGAGGTGATCTCAGAAGATAGGGTGCTTCTTGATGCAATCTCTCAAGGTGATGATCCGATAGGAAACAGCAAGGGAATCCTTTATCTGACCCGCAACAAGGGCGCATTCGTCAAGAAATGTCCGGGAACTCGGGATTACACCTGTTGCGGGTATCAGATTCTCCATATCGGTACCTTCTGCACCATGGATTGTGCCTATTGCATCTTGCAGACCTACTTTCATCCCCCTGTGCTTCGTCATTATGTGAATTATGAGGAGATGTTTCTTGCCTTAGACGATGTCTTTTCTCAGGAAACGGTGAGCAGGATCGGCACCGGTGAGTTTACCGACAGCCTGATCTGGGAACCGTGGACGAACCTTTCCAGCCTGCTGGTTCCCGCATTCGGTCAGCAATCCCGTGCACTGCTGGAACTAAAAACCAAGACCACCGCCATCGACGCCCTCAAAGATCTTCATCACAACGGCAAAACGATTCTGGCCTGGTCCCTCAACACGGAAGCGGTGATTCAACATGAGGAGCGGCGAACCGCATCTCTTACAGCCCGCCTCAGGGCGG
>JAZFSW010000155.1:0-3572 GCA_036446375.1 Desulfobacterales bacterium
CACAAAACAAACCGATATCACAACCTCTGAGACCACCTCAACACGAAAGATTTATAGCACATTCACCACGTTCATCTAACCAGAACGCAGAGGTGATATCACAGGTTTTTATAGGCGGGAAATTTTGAAGATATGTATGGAATACATCAGGTTTACTTTGTGCCTAAAGATCTTCATTACTATAAAAGCCATAGTGCCTGACCATGTGTTCTCACGTCCCCGGCAAGAGATAACAAATGGCTGCCAACCATTCCAAAGCGTCGAATCGTTTCGCCTCCAAACCGTCCTTTGACCGGTACACTACCTGACCGTTTTGCCGCCGGTAGGTCATTCGCTCTTGAGAGAAAGAGGCGCGGATGATATATCGGGCCAAATTCTCCATGGATGTTTCATTTCGGGGCAAAATGCGCGGCCCGGAGAACACATTAAATCCGGTATGCCTCCATTTATCCAACAAGGTAATCATACCCTGAGTGATTACTTGTGCTGTCTTCCCCGAGAGAGATCTCTTGAGCCTCAAGTTTCCTTTGGAGAGCAGGAATGGGCAGAAAAGGGTTGAATAGATTCAACCTTCTTCCTATGATACCCCGGACAGTCGAATTGGAGCATATCGATAGTGCGAAACAGCTCGGATTCGGCCGTGAAATGGGATTGTGTATGGGAAGTCAAGAAGAGACGATTTGAGGAAGAAGAACATGTCAGATGCATTCGATGAAGACAACCCGGAGGAAGAAGAGAGTTTCGCCGATCTTTTCGAATCATACAGTATGGTCAGGCACGAAGACCTGAAGATCGGTGACAAGATTACCGGCGAGATCATCTCCATCGGCGGGGATGCGGTGTTTGTCGATACCGGTACAAAGATCGACGGTTATGTCGACAGAAAGGATCTTCTCGACGACAAGGGTGAACTGCCCTATTCCCTAGGCGACACCCTCGAATTGTATGTCATTGCCGCAAGCGAAAACAAGATAGAACTCTCCCTGGGACTGTCCGGCATCGGCGGCCTCATGCATCTGGAAGAAGCCTGGAAAAGTGCCGTCCCTGTTGAGGGCAGCGTCCTGGACCAGTGCAAAGGCGGCTTCAACGTCAACCTCATGGGACAGCGCGCCTTCTGCCCCATAAGTCAGATCGACATAAAATATGTGGAACAGCCGGAGGACTACATTGGAAACACGTATCGTTTCCTTATATCCGAGTTTGAGGAAAGCGGCCGGAACATCGTCGTGTCCCGAAGGGATATTCTCAAAGAGAAAGCGGAGGAAGCCAGTCGGTCCTTCTACGAAGAAGTGGCTGTCGGAACCACATTTGAGGGTAAGGTCACGCGGGTCGAAACCTATGGCGCTTTCGTGGAACTGCTTCCGACAATTGAGGGCATGGTTCATGTTTCCGAACTCAGCTGGTCCAGGTCGGACAAAGCTGGAGATCTGCTGAAGGTTGGGGATCAGGTAACGGTCAAACTCATCGGCATGGAGAAGACCGAACCTGCGCAACGGCTGAAGATCTCCCTTTCCATCAAGCAGATTACCGGCAACCCCTGGGATAGTGCGGAAGATGACTACAAGGCAGGAGATAAGGTGACAGGAAGGGTCACCCGGTGCATGGACTTTGGCGCATTTGTAGAGATAGCCCCGGGCATAGAAGGACTGATCCATATCAGCGAAATGAGCTACACAAAGAGGATCCTGAAACCTGATGATGTCGTTGCCGAAGGGGAAACCGTTTCGGTCCTGATAAAAGATATCGATGTTGAAAAGCAGAGGATGTCCCTGAGTCTGCGGGATGCCGAAGGTGATCCTTGGCTCGAGGTAGCCGATAAGTATCCTGTCGGACAATCCGTCGAGGGGATGATCGAGAACAAGGAGAGTTTCGGCTTCTTTGTCCGTTTGGAGCCCGGTGTTACCGGTCTGCTCCCGAAGTCCAAGATCGCCGATTCCTATGATGCGTCGTCCATTGAGAAGCTGAAGGAGGGCGATGCCATAACCGTCGTCGTTGAAGAGCTCAACCCGGGGGAGCGGAAAGTGACCCTTGGACCCGGTGATGCTGCAGACATGAAGAACTGGAAACGCTTCAACGAAGAGGACACATCCTCCCTGGGAGCACTCGGAGAAAAACTGCAAGAAGCATTGGCACGAAGCAGAAAGGAGTGAACAGTCATGAATGATACAAGCGACGCACAGAACAGCGAAGTTCTCTACGGGGTTGAAGATGCCACCGCGACGATCACCCTCAATCGACCGGAACGGATGAACACGATCTCCGGACCCATGCTGAACCAGCTCACCATCGCCCTTCGAATGGCGGATGAGGATGCAGACGTACGGGCGGTTATCCTGACGGGGACGGGAAGAGCGTTTTGCGCCGGGCTCGATGTCCGGGGTCAGACGAGTGAGGAGAAGACAGACACCAATATCAGCGATGGGGTCGCCAGCTCCACCACCATCAACCTCAATCATACGCCGCCGACGGTGCTCCATGAGAGATGGATACGCCCATCATCTGCGCACTCAACGGCAGCGCGGCCGGATATGGCATGGATCTCGCGCTGGGCTGTGACATTCGGATTATGGCGGACACGGCAAAGCTGGCCGCTGCCTTCACAAAACGCGGTATCCTGCCGGAATCGGGCGGCACGTGGATCCTGCCGCGCCTGATCGGCTGGTCAAAGGCGGCAGAGATCCTCTTTACCGGTCGGACCCTGAGCGCCGAACAGTGCCTTGAGTTCGGTCTCATATCCAGGGTCGTTCCCAAAGATCAGCTCATGGACGATGCACGATCCCTTGCCGGCGAAATCGCAGCCAACGCACCCCTTGCCGTCCAGGCCTCAAAACGGATGATGCGGATGGGATTGAGCGAGCAGTTTCCGGATCATGTCCATCATGTCTTCCTGCAGCTCATGCCGCTTTTCCAGAGTGAGGACTGCCGCGAGGGAATGATGGCGTTTCTTGAGAAGCGAGAGCCGGTGTTTAAGGGGCGGTAGACGGCGGCGACTAGAAGGCCGATTTCACGGCCTGCTTCCGGCTTTTCTCTTGGATGGAGGAATCCTTCTTTTCCATCGATAGCAGTTCAACAATATTATCGACAAAATACATACTGACCTGCAACTCCGGCTGACCGATTCTGTTGGCATACTGGGATGCTATAAGTACGTCTCTCCCCTGCCGCCAGGAGTGGGACAGCCCCGAGCCATCTTCCCATCGAATGGAAGGATAAGAATTCGCTTTTTGGAAACAGATCAACAGAAAAACAGAGTTGTGTGGCCACTAAAGATGAGTCACAACATATTGTATTGCAACTATGCGACAAGCTAGTCCCAAGCGGCTTCAGACAATTAAAATTCAAATACCGGATGAAGATCGTATTGTCAAGAAGGCATTTTTCTGTAAAAACCCAAATGCTGTGTAGAGAATCTCGAAATTATTAGGTGTAGGGGCTGAAATTTCCTGCCAGAAAACTAAATATAACGGAACCTGAGATTATATGAGAGTATGTAAGTTATCGAATTTTATAAAATTATTGCTGATACCATATTGATATCTCAGGTTTTCTGGAGGTTGAAAAACTGAGGTATG
>JAZFSW010000156.1:0-5036 GCA_036446375.1 Desulfobacterales bacterium
TGGCGCTGGTCCGCACGGGGATGGACGGTAATCCCCTGGACACCGGCCTCAATACAGGTGCGCACCGCTTCGAGAAGATTTGGCTCATCGCCGCCCCTGGCATTTCGCAGAGTGGCGACCTTGTTGACGTTCACACTGAGATTAATCATGCTTCTCCTCCCAAAAGACAGCACATTGGGTTCATTTTCCGGGCCTCAACCTTTGGTTTGAAAGATGGTAATTTTGAGGGAAAACGGACGTGAAGTCAAGTGCGATTGTGGGTGAACCAGGGGAAAGCCGTTTACAGGCGGCTTCAGTTCTCATTATGGACTTAATCAGCGTGCAAGCGGCCTGGACTCTGGACTTTTTCCAGAGAATATGCTCTTAATACAACAAAAGCGGTTCCCGCTGGTCCCTTTCTGCCCCGTTGAGGAGGAAGGGCCTAGAGGTCTTTTCCACCTATCCACTTTCTTGTATGCGACAATGACCATCGAAGGAGGTTTGCCGTGTTGGGATTAGAAGCAATAGCTGCTCACAATGGCTGGGCAATGGCCTTGGTCGGTGCCCTGATTGTTTTTACCGGTCTTATCCTGCTGTCCCTCGCCGTGTCACAGATCCACAAGGTCCTGCAGCTCTGGGATAAGAGGGGGTCATCCCTTCGCCCGAAAAAGTCCGGTGGGGCCGGAGCAGGGCCGCCGAAGATCACGTTGTCGCCGGAAGCCAAAATCGCGGCAAAGCAGGTTAAGCTTCTCATCGAACGAATCGGTGAGCCCTTTTCGCTGCCAAAACTGCTCGAGCTTTCCCAGAAAGCCGGTCTGGCCCGTTCCCATGGGAAGGTAAACGAGCTCGTCGATGCCGGTCTGATTGTGCCCGATGGAAAGGGTGCTTTCTCCTGGAACCAACCTGTATTCGAAACCAACGTTATTAACAGCTGACCGTTTCATCGTATGTGCCGGAAACCGTCACGTCCACCCAAAGGAGCCCTCGGAATTCAATGATTGAGCTAATTGTACAGTTCTGGACAAATACCGGCTATTATCTCGCCGATTATCGTCATATCATTATGCTGGCCGTTGGGTTGGTCTTTATCTATCTGGGAACGGCCAAGAAATATGAGCCACTGCTTCTCGTGCCCATCGGCTTCGGCGTATTGGTAGGTAACATACCGTTTTTTAAAGGTTTCGGACTGGGAATCTATGAGCCCAACAGTGTTCTGCACTATCTGTATTTTGGTGTTACCACCGGTTTGTATCCCTCCATTGTCTTTCTTGGGCTCGGCGCCATGATGGATTTTTCGTCGCTGCTTGCCCGGCCGAAATTGATGCTTCTCGGTGCTGCAGCACAGATAGGCATCTTCTTTACCCTGTTAAGTGCCCTTGCCCTGGGATTCTTGCCCAAGGAAGCCGCCTCCATTGCCATTATTGGGGGTGCGGACGGCCCCACATCCATCTTTCTTACGGCAAAGCTCGCACCCCATCTCATCGGGCCCATCGCTATCGCCGCCTACTCCTATATGGCGCTGATTCCGGTCATCCAGCCACCGATCATGCGGTTGCTGACCACCGAGGAAGAACGGCGTATCCACATGTCTGAACCCCGAGAAGTGTCGAAACGGGAGCGGATTATTTTCCCCGTAGCCGCCGTTATCCTTTGTTGCTTCCTTGCACCGGCGTCGATTCCGCTTCTCGGATCCCTCTTTTTTGGCAATTTTCTAAAGGAATGCGGCGTCGTTGAACGGCTGGCTCAGACCGCTCGAACCGCCATCATTGATATCGCAACGATCTTTCTTGGCTTCACCGTAGGGGCCAGCACCCAGGGGGATGTGTTTCTAACGCCAAAATCGGTGGGCATTTTCTGTCTCGGCGCTGTCGCCTTCAGTATCGCAACGGCATCCGGTATTCTCTTTGCCAAGATAATGAACCTTTTTTCAAAAGAGAAGATCAATCCGCTATTGGGTGCCGCCGGCGTTTCGGCTGTTCCCGGCTCTGCCCGGGAGGTGCATCTGGTGGGTCTGAAGGCAGATCCCACCAACTACCTGCTGATGCATGCCATGGCGTGTAACTCTTCCGGGGTTATCGGGTCTGCGATTGCGGCAGGGGTATTATGGAGTTTTATGGTGTGATTTTAAAGGGGTCACTGTTTCCACATCTCTCAAGCCGCTCATTTCGACCCTCGGACCCCTGAACTGAGGAGAGGAAAAATGAAGATAGAGAGAAAGCGCCTGCTGCCCTGTTTGTGCCTCGCATTTCTTGCCGTTACCTTCCTGGCAATCCCCGTGAATGCAAAGGCCCCGGAAGAGCCGATCCTGGTTGGTCACATCTCTCATATCGAGGGAAAGCTATTCCGCTATGTGCCTGCAGACGAAGCAACCGAGCCCGACTGGGTCCTGATTCGCAAAGATGCTCCCCTGGGTCCTCCGGATATCCTTTACTCAGACAGTTCCTCCAGAGCAGAATTTATCTTTCCCAATAACACATCGGTGAGGATAGACGCTTCAACCCAGATCGATGTTGTTGCAATCGAAAACGAACTCTCCGAGTTGTATGTAACCGCCGGAACCGGTCGGTTCTACAACAAGAGCGCTGCTACAGCCCCCGTTACCATAAAAGCAGAAACCCCCTTTGGCTATGTGGTCGCCCCTGCCAAAACCACGTTCGACCTGCGTGTTGGCGATGACGCCATCGAGCTGACAGTCCTCAGGGGAACCGTGGCGTTTATTCATGTGGCCTACGGGAAGGAACAGCGATTCGAGGTAAGCGCACATTCATTTTCCCTCCGTGCAGACGACCGTTCTGTGGCCACCCACACCTGGGAGGTTGACGATGATTGGAACGGTTGGAATCGGAGAAGAGACGCCCTATGGGCGCAACGGGCGAGGGTCAAAGTGGAACACCTCCCCCCGGTCCTGGATACATACGGGTACGTATTTGACAGACATGGGATATGGGAGCGCATCTACTACGATGGCGCATATCGCTTCGGTTGGCGCCCGCAGGTTGCGGTTGGCTGGTCGCCGTTTCGCCATGGGAGATGGACGGTCTGGTTCGGATCACATGTCTGGATACCCTTTGAGCCGTTTGGATATGTAACCCACCATTACGGCCATTGGCGTCTTATTGGCGGAAGGTGGTATTGGGCCCCTCCCCGGCACCGGAACCATCGCGGGGGGCATCACGGCAGACGCTGGCACCCCGGAAGAGTGGGGTGGATACAATCCGGCGCTCATATCGGATGGTTCCCTTTGGCCCCCAGTGAAATCTACTACGGGCACAGACGATGGGGATCCCATACGCGTGTTAACCCCAAGAGGGTAGATCACAAGGGCAAACGGCATGCATATGTTGACAGCGCCATTGTTGTGAAGAAAAGCAAGTTCTACGTTGTCAAGGAAGGTGGCTACACACCGGCCAGGAATTCACGGACCCTTATCAAGGGAGGCCGTTCCATTCCTATGATCGATAGGACCATTGTCAAGGTCACGAAAGACAGGCACCGCTACACCGGTGTGAAATATGATCGAAAACCCCACAAAACAGTAACAACCCAGATCAAGCACAGGAAGGCCAGGGTCCGACCTGAGAGCCCTTTCAGCGCCCCCGAGTTGAAGCAAAAACTCAGGAGAATTCGAAAAGGGACGCTGAGAAAAGGAAGCATCCATGCCCCCGTGGTTACCGATCGTATTGTTACCGTCCCTGATGCCGACAAACCCGATGTAACGTTCAGGGTTGTTAAACCTCGAAGGCAAAATGTAAAACGGATTCCTAGGCCCTCCCCAGGCAAAACAAGCAGTGTAGGCAAGGCGAGGCAAGATAGGGAAGACCCTCGCAAGCACAAAACCGGCGCCGCAGAAAAGCGCATCGAGAAGACCAGGAAGACACCCAAACAGATAATCCCTCCCTCTGGTGAAAAGAAGAAATACGGCAAGGAGAAGACCATCAGGAAACCACCACCCCGGAAAGCTGGAACGACCCCGCCCGTTGTCAAAGAAACAAGCCGTAAGGAGAAAGCCGGGAAAAAGAGGGAAGGCGTCGGACCCAAGAAACAAGAAGAGAAGGAGGGGGAGCAAAAGACCAAGGAGAGGCCCGTCAAGAAGCAGAAGAGGAGAGTGCTTGATTAGTGCCGTGTGCTGATGGCCGCCGGGAGATGCCGCCAAAGGAACGCCGATCCGGGAACAACGATCTGTGGATCGCGGCCCGCTCCAAGGCCGCCGCCCTTACGATAGTAACCAACAATGAGCGAGAGTTTAAACGCGTGCCAGACTTGAAGGTCCAGAATTGGGTTGGTTAACTTGGAAAAGGCCGCTCTTCTAGAATGAAAGCTCCACCCCTTCTTCATCCCTGTCGATAATATCCTGGTGAAAATCCAACAAAGAGGTGTCATCGGATAAAATGTAGTCCCGGGCCGAATAGACCCGCAGCTTGGCTTTGGTAATATAGAGCAGCGCGGTCTTCTTTTTCCTTTCCGAGTGCAGCGCATCGAGGCTCAACAGGTAGCTGATAAGAGTATCGCTGGCCATATCAACAAGTCTGCGGGCGTGGTATTCCTGAAACGTCGCATCGCCTTTTTCCTTGATATGGGAAACCGCGGCCTCAAGAGCCGTGCGCAGAAACCGCACATCGTCGTAGACCTTTCCTGCGGTGAGAAGATCATGATTCGCTTCGTATTCATCCAGCCGGTCAGAAACCACTCCCCCTAGGATCCCCCCGACAGCGCCCACAACCTGGAGTTGGGTCGTACCCTCATAGATATTGGTGACCCGAACATCCCGGTAGTGCCGTTCCACATTAAATTCTGTGCAATATCCCACACCCCCATGGATCTGTATCGCATCATAGCAGACCTTGTTGGCCATCTCTGTGGCATATGCTTTAACGATGGGGGTCAACAGGGATGCAAATTTCCCGAAGCGTTTCGCCTCGCTTTTCACTTCTTTTGCCGTTTCCGGATGATTCTTGGATTTTTCCTCAAGCCCATCGCTGATATCCACAATTCGTGTGGTCTCGTAGAGCAGCGATCGAGCCGCTTCGATGGCCACTTTCATATCGGTAAGCATTTCG
>JAZFSW010000157.1:0-2086 GCA_036446375.1 Desulfobacterales bacterium
GATTCGGTTCTTGAGATACGCGAGAAATTCGGCATCGGCATCATTACATCGTTTATTCGGGTTGAAGGCAAACCCATGGGTGTCATCGCCAACAATCCTCATCATATTGCCGGGGCCATTGATTCCGATGGGGCCGATAAATGTGCACGGTTCATCCAGCTCTGCGATGCGTTCGATATTCCCGTTCTCAGCCTGATGGATTGCCCCGGAATGATGGTCGGTCCTGATGTGGAAGCCACGGCTCTGGTCAGACATTGCGTCCGGACGTTTAATGCCGGAGCCAATATGACCTCTCCTCTATTTGCGGTGGTTGTTCGTAAAGCATACGGGCTCGGGGTACAGGCCATGTGCGGCGCCAGCTCTTTCGTGGGGTTTTTCTCCGTTGCCTGGCCCACGGCGGAATTTGCGGGCATGGCCATCGAAGGTCGTGTAAAACTCGGTTATCGAAAAGAACTGGAAGCCATTGAAGATCCCGAAGAAAGACTCGCTGAATATACGCGCCGGGTAGATGAAACATACGAACAGGCCAAGGCTGTAAATGCAGGGGCTGGCTATGGTATCGACGATGTGATCGATCCCGCAGATACGCGATCATGGATATCCATGGGGCTTCGCAGCATCCCACCGGTCCCGCCAAGAACAAAAAAGAAATATCCCTATATTGACACCTGGTAGACAAGAAAGGGTGAGATGAATAGGAATGGAACTGTGCCGGAGGGCGATGCGTCTGTGTATCGATTTACCGGATGGGAGAACCCACAGTGTTGAACCGCTTCTTCATATCGTGTTTCCTCATCCTATTGCTCCTGGCCGGTCAGGCGGGAAAATCGATGGTGTGGGCTCAGGAATCGGTACCGGATGGGCAGCCCGCAGCGGCGGTGCCAACGGATGGCGAGGGCAACGCCGAATATCCTGATGGCATCACGCTGGAGCAAGACAGCCTCACCATCGGTCCGGCGGCCCTGTCGGGCAACATGGGCCGGTACGCATTCTCCCGGTTCCAAACGACGGCTACCTATCGCTATTTTACCCTTGGATACACCCGCCGGATATTTCAATGGGATAATGTAGGCTTCTTGCCCTTCGGAAATGGTCGTGACGATCCTTTCACCGGCATAAACACCGTTTCTCTTAAACTTAAGAAGAAAGGTCCTATTGCCGGCCGATGGCGATATTACGCCCGCGGACAAATCTCCTCGTCCTTCGAAAAGAAGCCGGGATCACCATCGCTGGATGTGCTGGCTGCTATGGGTTACGATTTCTCGTCTCGTTTCAAAGTGAGGGTCGGGGCAGCGCTCCTTTTTCATGACGTCAGAACCATCGTTGTACCGCTGGCCGCCCTGAAATTCTGGGGTGGGGGAAAGAGTGCCGATAAGCCCCTTTTCACCATCTCTGTCGGGCTGCCGGAAACCACCATTTCCTATCATCATTCGCCCCGCTGGGAGTTTTGCGGGTCTCTTCTGGCCGATAGCACCGTGGCCGATCTGGCAAATGACAGCCCGGTGATAGCCAATGGGTTTGTCGAAACCCGGGACATCGTCATGAGTCTGCTGGTAAGGTTTTCGCCAACGCCGTCTCTCACGCTGGCAGCAGGTCTGGGATATGACACACTTCGGAGGATAAAATTCTATACGCCCGAGGGTCAGAAGATCACGGACTATGAAGTGAAAGGCGCGCTATCCGGCCGTCTTCTTTTGACCGTTCTGTTCTAAAGCTTCTATATCGCGTGGGACGCAATAACCAGGAGCAACGCCTCTGGCCTGAATCCCGCAAGACAGAACCCGTTCGATCGCCAAAGAAACTGAACAAGAAACGCATTTCTCTGAAATGCTTGGATCCTCTCGCAAAGCCGCAAAGACGCAAAGACGCAAAGAAAAGATTTCAAATGTTTATGGTAAAGGGCTATGATCTGCAGCTGTGTCGCAGAGGCGCAACCCATCAAGCGTTACCCCTGATGTTGCATTGGAATTCACCTTGACCTCCAGGAAAGACGCGAGCACAATGGGTTTGCAGCAGAATCGACGCATGGTATGGAATTCATGAGGGGTGAATTCCTGTGGAACATCACAACTGTACCGTATCGTAT
>JAZFSW010000158.1:0-2295 GCA_036446375.1 Desulfobacterales bacterium
AGAGCACCGGCCATAAAATCGAGGCCCTCATGAACCAGATGGACCGACTGCTGGAGAAAGGCCTCGTCCTGAAGGGCTGCAAGAGCGCCCACCTGGGCCAGAGAATTGGCATTGAAGGGCAATCGGATCCGATTGAGCAGCTCTGCGATCTGGATCGGCATGATACCGTAGCCGATCCTGAGCCCGGCAAGACCGTATGCTTTGGAAAAAGTTCGGAGGATCACCAGCGCACGATCTTCGCTGAAAAAGTCCATGCTGTTCATACAGGAGGTATCCCGAACGAATTCAATATAGGCCTCATCGATAACAACAATCGTATTTGGGGGTGTGGCGCCCAGGAATCGCTGAAAATCCGCCTTCGAGATAATCGTTCCCGTCGGATTATTGGGATTCGTCAAGAACACCATTCGGGTGTTTTCCGTCACCCGATCGGCAATGGCTTCCGTATCGATCGAAAGCGACTGAAGGGGGACATATATCGCCTTGGCTCCGGCACTTCGAACCAGGATGTCATACATGAGAAACGACGGCCTGGGCAGAATCACTTCGCTGCCAGGGCTGAGGAATGCCTGGGCAAGCAAGCCGAGGATCTCATCGGAACCGTTGCCCAGGACAACGTTTCCCGGCTCAACCCCAAGTCTATCTGAAATGCCACGGACAAGATAGTGCCCGCCGGCATCCGGATAGCGGTTCAGATCCTTCAGGGCATCGGCAATGGCCGCTATTGCCATCGGCGAGGGCCCCAATGGATTTTCATTGGATGCAAGTTTTATGGAATCACGGATACCATATTCACGCTCCAATTCTTCAAGAGGCTTTCCCGGCGAATAGGGGGTGATCGATGATATGTAGTCAGGTACCGTCAGCTTCATGGTGTTGCACGCTATCCCCTGAGAGTGTGTTGTGTCCTTGAGAAAACCTCTCAATATGTTCAATTCGCATCAATGTCAAGTTTTATCAGGTAGATAATCAAGTCCGACACAATTGCCATCTCTGAGTCCATAAACTTGCGGGAAAGGCAAACACATCTGCCGTTCCTGAGCCAATCAAGTAACAGGAGAGGCGTTCTTTCTTCCTTCCTCACAGGTTAGACTTTTTCATTGGTGCTGGATATGCTAACACTACCGTGTATGCCGTACATCTTTTCTTCCAGAAAGTGAGATCAAGAAATGGGGCGTGTTCAGACAGGGCTTGAACGGTTTGTCGAAAACCCAACACGGTGGATACCGGAATGTCGCATCGGCCTGCTATGCAATCCGGCGTCCGTAAATCGTGGATTCATCCATGCACGGCTGCTGATAGACGAAAGCTATCCCGGCGGACTTGCAGCTCTATATGCACCCCAACATGGATTCTTTTCCGAAAAACAGGATAATATGATCGAGTCATCCGATATGATTGATCCGGTCCTGGGTATTCCCGTCTTCAGCCTTTATGATACAACCCGTATCCCCACACGGGAGATGTTTGACCCCATTGATGCCCTCATTATCGACCTGCAGGATGCAGGAACCCGGGTATACACCTTCGCTTCGACCCTGTCCTATTGCCTGGAAGCGGCAAAAGCCTTGGGCAAAAAGGTGGTGGTCCTGGACCGACCGAACCCGATCAACGGTCGGACCGTAGAAGGCAACTGCCTATCGCCGGATTGCGCATCCTTTGTGGGGCGATATGCCATCGCTATGCGTCACGGATTGACAATCGGAGAACTTGCGGTTCTGTTCAACGACCATTTCGCCATAGATGCGGATCTGACGGTGGTTCCCATGGACGGCTGGAAAAGAGATATGTATTACGGGGACACCGGCCTGCCATGGGTTGCCCCCTCCCCGAATCTGCCAACTGCCGCATCGGCCATGGTGTATCCGGGTCAAGTCCTCTGGGAGGGAACCCATGTGTCCGAAGGCCGGGGAACCACCCAGCCGTTTGAACTTTTCGGTGCACCCTATTTCGACACAGGCAAAATGCGAGAGACACTGGAGCCATCTTTGCTGGCCGGCGTGCACCTTCGACCGGTTGTTTTCGAGCCCACATCGGGAAAGTGGTGTAACCAGGGATGTGTCGGTTTTCAGATTCACGTCACGGACCGGGAAACGTTTGACCCCTATCGGCTGACATTGGGTTTGCTTCAAGAGACAATGCGCCACCACCCGGATGCGTTCCAATGGAAACAGCCGCCCTATGAGTATGAAGTCCACCGGATGCCCATTGATCTTCTCATCGGGGATAGAGATATCCGCAAGCGTCTGGAAAACTTCGACCCCATCACACGGATAGAAGAATCCTGGAAAGACA
>JAZFSW010000159.1:0-9603 GCA_036446375.1 Desulfobacterales bacterium
CTGTATTCATTGACCGGATCAAATCGCGTGGTAAATGCTGTCTCGCGAAAAATGACCTCTGCTGACAGCACGTCTCCCTGCTGGACGAGTTTGCCTTGATCCACCTCGTGATGAACGTCTCCGAGGTGCCAGAATATCAATTGGGAGAGGCCATCTCTTCGCCAGGGCGTGGCCGATAGTCCGAGCATGTATCGGGCATCGAAACAGGATACCGCCTCGGTAAATGTCCGGCTCGGGCATCGGTGACATTCATCGACCACAAGAAAGCCGATATGCTCCGCCACCTCCTCGGCGCATTTATACAGGGTTTGCACCATGGCAACGGTGACCTGATCGCCGATTCGTTTCTGGCCGCTGCCAATCATGCCGATATCCGTTGAGGGGATACCGAGGAATTCTTCTATTCGATCGGTCCATTGCGCCGCCAGGTCTTTGGTATGAACCACAATCAGGGCAGGTTGCTTTCGTTCGGCAATCATATGGAGGGCCATAACGGTCTTTCCGGATCCGGTGGCCGAGTTTAAGGTGCCGAAATCTTTTGACAACATGGCATCAGCGGCGATCTGTTGGAAGGGCTTCAAGCTCGCGGAGCATGTGAAATCCACCGGAGAAAGCTGTCGTCTCTGGTCGTCAATTCGAAATTCGATGTGATGACGCCGACACAGTAAGATCAACTGCCGCATAAAGCCTCGGGGAATCCAGAGCCTGTCGTCACCGATTTTATCGAAAAAGCGCAACTCCTTTGGTGTTCGCTTGTTCCACCGTCCCATTTTCACGTTCTCAACCCACTTGGGATTCTTCAATTGGAGCTTTTCCATCAATAGGTCGCGAAAATCGGTGGGAACGTCGGCAAGTCTCAGGTTGCTGGCAATGGTGATAATCATCGGATCGGCCATAGGATGCTGCCCTTTTCCATCACTGGGGGATGAAGCCGTGTATCCGGCTGTTTCTTTTCAGCCAATACGTGCAATGCCCCTTGCCTTACAGAGATTTCTTGGATATAGATATTGGGTTCAGGATTCAGTAAAAGACTCAACTTTCGGGTCTCACGACGGTATGAATCCCGAAAGTTGAGTGAAGAATCTAATATACTAAGAAAACAGCTTTAAGGAAACCCCTAAGACCGATGACCCAACATCCACCGATTGCCGTGGTCGGCATGGCCGGGATTTTTCCCGGGGCCTCAGACCTCTCTATCTTCTGGGATAATATCGTTAACAAGGTGGATACCGTGGGTGAAGTCCCCCCGGGCCGGTGGATCGTTGAACCGGAAGCCATCTATAACCCGACGCCCACACCGGGTAAGGTGATCTCCAGGCGCGCCTGTCTGATTCACGATTTCATATTCGATGCGAAGGATCTTGATCTTGATTCATCCCTGATTGATGCGCTGGATCCGCTTTACCAGCTCGTTCTTCACGCGGGAAGGCAAGCCCTGCTGGACTGCAGGACCACCGTCAACCGGGAACGGACCGGAACGATTCTTGCGGCCATTGCGCTGCCAACCGATGCCTCCTCTGCTATCACCCGTGACCTGTTCGGTGGTACCCTTGAACCGATGATGGCAGATAAAGGCGTGCGATCCGCTGGATCAGCATCGGAGCCAATGGGCAAAACAGACGCCTTTACCCCTGCACAATCTCTTGGCAGTAAGGTGACCGCTCTTCCCGGGGCGATTCTTGCCAGGGCGCTGGGCCTGGGTGCCGGGAGCTTTACCCTGGATGCCGCCTGTGCATCATCGCTGTATGCGGTGAAACTTGCCTGTGATGAGCTTTCGCTTCATCGGGCAGATACCATGCTGGCCGGCGGGGTATCCCGACCGGAATGTCTCTATACCCAGGTCGGATTCAGCCAGCTTCGCGCGCTGTCTCCCTCCGGTCGCTGTTCTCCCTTTGATGAAGCAGCCGATGGACTTGTTGTGGGTGAAGGTGCCGGCATCATGGTTTTAAAGCGCTATGCGGATGCCCGCAGAGACGGCGATACCGTTTACGGACTGATTCGCGGCATCGGTCTTTCCAATGATCTGCGGGGAAATCTTCTTGCGCCGGACAGCGAAGGACAGGTCCGGGCCATGGCCAGAGCCTACAGGGCGGCCGGTTGGTCTCCCCGGGATGTGGATCTTATTGAATGCCACGGCGCTGGGACGCCGGTGGGGGATGCCATTGAGCTCCAAAGTCTCAGGACGCTGTGGGATCAGGCCGGTGGATCGGAAAGAGCCTGTGCCATTGGTTCCGTGAAGTCGATGATCGGCCATTTGTTGACCGGAGCCGGCGCTGCCGGCATGATTAAGACCTTGTTGGCCCTATCCAACAAGACCCTTCCGCCATCCCTGAATTTCAGGCAAGCCCCGGAAAACAGTCCGATCCACAACTCTCCCTTTCGGGTACAATGCGATCCGGCGGAGTGGCCGGCCGAAGGCAATCAACCCCGAAGGGCAGCGATTAGCGCCTTTGGTTTTGGTGGTATCAACGGGCACCTGCTTGTCGAAGCACCGCCTTCCGATTCCCTCATAGCCGTTGGTGTAAATCTCGATGAGCCGATCCCCGAACCACACGGTACCCCTGCACACGCCTCAGCGATGTCATTGAACAAAGGGGATGCCGATGAAGAAGACAGCGCGCAATCTGTTGATATTGCCATCGTCGGCATGGAGTGTGTTTTCGGAACCCTCTCCTCTCTACAGGAATTTCAGGAGGCGGTATTCGGGGGCAAATCGATCATGGGGAAACGTCCCGACAACCGGTGGCGGGGATGTGAGACCCGGGCGAAACAGCATATCGGTGATGCCGCATCCTATGGCGCTTATCTGACAGATTTTGATTTTGATTACAGTGCATTTCACATCCCCCCCAATGAGATTCCTGATATTCTTCCCCAGCATCTGCTCATGCTCAAGGTTGCAGCTGCCGCCATGGCCGATGCCGGACTGCCGCTGAGAGAAACGCGACCGAATATGGGGGTGATTATCGGCATGGCTTTTGATTTTGGGGCGACTGATTTCCATCTGCGATGGGCCCGGCCCGACCTGCCGGAGAATCAGGCAGGAGAACTGGCCGGCATACAGACAGATGGACATGGAGGCATGCTCGCATCTTTTGCGGATTCATCTGCCCCAATCCTGACCCCGAGCCGGACTCTCGGTGCTCTTGGGGGCCTGATTGCCAGCCGGATTGCCCGGGAGTTTCAGTTTGGCGGTCCGAGCTTTGTGGTATCCGGTGAAGAAACATCCGGTCTGCAGGCACTGAAGATAGCCACCCGGTTCTTGCATCAAAAGGACCTGGATGCCGTTCTGGTCGGGGCGGTGGATCTGACCGGTGATGTCCGCAATATCGCAACGACCCATGCCGTTCGGCCTTACAGTCAGCAGCATCACGTAATCCCCTTTGATTCCTCGGCAGACGGCATGCTGCCCGGAGAAGGGGCCGGTGCTGTTGTTGTCAAACGGCTCGATACGGCTCTCCGGGACGGGGACCGGATATATGCGATTGTAAAGGGCTTTGGCAGTGCAGGCAGCGGCAGTTTTACCCTGGAGGAGCAATCCGAAGACCGGTATATACATGCCTATACAATGGCCCTCTCCCGGGCGGCTGCCGATGCCGGTATCCGGCTATCATCCATCGGCCTTATGGAAACCCACGGCAGTGGCGACCCATCGGCGGACCGGATCGAATCTGTGGCCCTGGAAAGGGTTCTTGCCGGGGATCCGGAGATACCGGACCATTCGTGTGCCATCGGATCGGCTGCTTCAATCATCGGCCATACCGGTGCCGTATCCGGTCTCGCATCATTGATAAAAGCCTCGTTGTGTCTCTATCAGGAGATCATCCCCCCGCTTCCCTCTTTTCAGTCGCCGCCTGACGATCAGTGGCAATCGAATCGTTTCCATATCCCTGCATCGCCCGGCTACTGGGTACGAAATCGAACACAAGGCCCGCGACACGCCGGTGTCGGTGCGGTAACGGCAGACGGCAATGTTATGCACACCATCGTTGAAGCCTATGAATATCCATTAACAGCTTCGGTTCCCGACAGGATCTGTCAGGAACGAAAATACCCTCTAGGTCTTAATTCCTTCGGACTGTTTGCCGTGGAGGCTGGTTCCGGGGATGCGCTGATAGAGCGCCTCAACGATCTGAACGGCGCTGCAGAGCTGTGGCGCGACCAACAGATTCCCATCGAATCGGCTGCCCGCCACTGGTACGATCGGGATGGAAGGCACCCCGAGCAAGAATACGGGATTGCTCTTGTCGCTCGTGATTTGTCTCATCTCCGCGATATCATCACGGATGCAGCGGCCGCCGTTTCGACCGGCACCCCCCGGCAGATGAACAGCACCGGTGGTGTGAGCTATTCGCCGGACCCGTTGGGAGCCGACGGCGACATTGCCTTTGTATACCCGGGTTCCGGCAATCATTACATAGGAATGGGCCGGGGCATCGGTATCTACTGGCCGGAGGTGATGCGCCGGATGGATGGGGAATCCGAGGCACTGATGTCACAGCTTCCGGCCGATTGTTACAATCCCCGGCGGACCTCGTGGCTGCCGGGGTGGGAGCAGGACGCTATCGGGAAAATCCGCGCCGATCCCCTGAATATGATTATCGGCCAGGTAACCCACGGGAGTCTGGTGACCCACTTGATTGACCTCTTTGGCATCCGCCCCTCAGCGGTTATCGGGTACAGCCTCGGTGAATCCAGCGGGCTGTTTGCCACAGGTGCCTGGACGGATCGCGAGTTGATGATGTCCCGAATGCGCGATGGCGATCTGTTCAAAAACCAGCTCGCAGGCCCCTGCACGGCGCTGCGCGAGGCCTGGCAGATACCGGTCGGTACGGATATAGACTGGCGTGTGGCCGTGGTCAACCGGCCCGCAGATGCGGTTCGCGAGGTTATCGAAACCTTACCCTATGCCCGGCTGCTGATCGTTAATACAAGGGATCAATGTGTGATCGGGGGCCAGAAAAACCAGCTGGACCTGGCCATCGAGCAGTTGGCCTGTGAAGCGGTCTATCTGGATGGGGTCGTTACCGTCCACAGCGATGCCGTAAAGCCCGTTGCCGATGCCTATGAGGCACTGCATGTTCTGCCGACCGTGGCGCCTGTAGGCATTCGATTCTACAGTTGTGCCATGGGTCGTGCCTATGAACTCACCGATTCGGCAGTAGCTGCCTCTATTGGCAAACAGGCGGTTGCCGGTTTCGATTTTCCGGCCACGGTTGAACAGGCCTATGAAGACGGCATCCGGATCTTTATCGAGATGGGTCCCCACACCTCTTGTACCGGCATGATCAGCCAGATCCTGGACACCTCTCCTCATCTTGCCGTGTCTGCCTGTGTTCGCGGCGAAGATGATTATTTCACCGTGCTAAAATGTCTCGGTGCGCTGATTGCCCACCGGGTGCCGGTGGATCTGGATATCCTTTACGGGGATCTCATCCCGTCCCGTCCCGTAGTATCAGACCGTTCAATGACGATAAACGTTGCCGGTCCTTCCCTTACATCGGTCCTTACCCCGGCAGAAGATGGCGACCCCCTGCCCCGGCAGATGGATGATACAAAGCTGGCGACAGAAACGACGGCATCTGCTGCATCGTCGATGGATGCGGATAACCAGGCGCGCCATCCCATAGGTGCGATCATGGCCTCAATGGCAAGGACGATTGAGGAGACCGCCGATGCCCACGAGCAGTTTCTTGAGTTTTCAACGGAGCTGTCCAACACCTATGCCGACACGCTGCAACTCCAAACCCGGTTGCTGCTGAAGAAAGAGGGAAATCCTGGGGATCACGGCAACCCGGCAGCGCCATCGGCGGCAACGACCGGTATTGATCTGAAACCCCCTGCGACCCCGCCTCTTTTTTCTCGAGACATGTGTATGGAATTTGCCACCGGGTCCATCGCTAAGGTGCTTGGCCCCGCCTTTGCGCCGGCAGATACCTATGCGTATCGGGTTCGTCTGCCCGATGAACCCCTGATGCTGGTGGATCGGATCCTTTCGGTTGAGGGCAAACGCGGTACGCTGGGTCCGGGACGGGTGGTCACCGAACATGATGTCCTGCCCGATGCCTGGTATCTTGATGGCGGACGGGTGCCGGTGTGTATTGCCGTTGAAGCGGGCCAGGCCGATCTTTTCCTGTCGGCGTATCTGGGGATCGATCAGGTGGTTAAGGGAGAAAGGGTCTATCGCCTGCTCGATGCCAGCGTGGAATTTCATCGGGATCTACCCCGACCCGGTGACGTGATCCGTTACGACATCACCATTGAAAAATTCGTTCGCCAGGGGGAAACCCATCTGTTTTTCTTTAATTTCCGGGGGTATATCGGTAATTCCCTACTGATTACCATGAGCGATGGTTGTGCCGGGTTTTTCACCCATGATGAGGTGGAGCGCTCCGGTGGCCTTATCGCCACCCCGCAGGAGAACGATTCCCCCCGGGACACAGCACCGGTGGACTGGCAGGACCTGGTACCGGTTTCCATTGAGGCCTATGATGAGGCCGGCGTAGACGCCCTGCGGCAGGGCGATCTGTCCGGGTGTTTCGGGCCCGATTTTGACGGGATCCATCTTGGCAACTCGCTCCGGCTTCCCGGTGGCCGGATGAAACTAATCGACCGGATTCTTCAGCTGGATCCAAAGGGGGGCCGCTTTGGCCGGGGCATCATTCGGGCCGAAGCCGACATTCATCCGGAAGACTGGTTTCTCACCTGCCATTTTGTCGATGACCGGGTGATGCCCGGCACGTTGATGTACGAGTGTTGTGCCCATGCCCTCCGGGTGTTTGTTCAGCGTCTCGGCTGGGTATCGGAAGATCCCGAAGCGGGCTATGAGCCGGTTGCCGGGATCAGGAGCATCCTGAAGTGTCGAGGACCGGTCACGCCGGATACCCGGCATGTCCATTATGTGGTGGAAATCAAGGACATCGGCTATGCGCCTGAACCCTATGTCATCGCAGATGCCCATATGGTCGCCGATGGTCTCCATATCGTGTCGTTTACCGATATGGCCATGAAGATGACACATACCACCCGTAAAGACATCGAGGCCCTATGGCAGAAGAAACGGGCCCCTGCCCTGTCTCATGCTCCCCTCTCGCGGCCGGAACCGCTGTGGGACCGGGACCGGATCCTGGCCTTTTGCACGGGAAATCCATCAGAGGCCTTTGGCGATCGATACCGGAGCTTTGACTCTGAGCGCTTTATTGCGCGCCTGCCGGGACACCCCTTTCTTTTTATGGACAGAATCACCCGCATCGAACCGGCACCCTGGGTTCTAAAGCCCGGTGGCTGGGTGGAAGCCGAGTTTGATCTTTCCCACGATGCCTGGTACTTCAGGGGAAACCGGCTGCCCGCCCTGCCCCTTGTCGCATTGCTTGAAATTGCCCTCCAGCCCTGTGGTTGGCTGGCCGCGCACGTGGGGTCGGCCCTGAGAAGTGATACCGATCTGAAATTCAGAAATCTCGGGGGTACGGCAACCTTTCACCGCCACCTTCCCGCGTGCGATGAGATCCTTATGGCCCGGTCCCGACTGACGGGGGTCTCTGAAGCCGGAGGATTGATTATCGAGGACTTTGACTTCGAAATCACCCTTGCCGGAGACCGTGAGAAAAAGGTGTATACGGGTCAAACGAATTTCGGCTTCTTTTCGCGCGAGGCGATGGCTCAGCAGATCGGTATTCGGGATGCCGAAAAACGATGCTATACACCAAGCACCGATGAAATGAAGACAGCCCTTTCCCATCGCTTTGACGATATTCATCCCCTGACACCGGAAGACAGGGAAGAGGACCCCGATGCCCCCCGGTCTATTCCGGCCAAAGCACTGCGCATGATCGACACCATCGATGTGTATCTTCCCCGGGGGGGAGCCGCGGGGCTGGGTTTTCTGCGCGGGTCAAAAGATGTTGACCCCGATGAGTGGTTTTTCAAGGCCCATTTCTACCAGGATCCGGTCTGTCCCGGATCGTTGGGGGTTGAATCGTTTATCCAGCTGCTTCGGTTCTATATCTTTGATCAATGGAAAGATATCCCGGATGACTATCGGCTTGAGCTGATCACCGGCACCGATCATCAATGGACCTACCGCGGTCAGATCGTTCCTGAAAACGAGAGGATCGAGGTCGAAGCGGAGATCACCCACCGTGAGGATCGTCCCTTTCCCAGGATACTGGCCAACGGATGGTTGAAGGTGGATGGTGTCTATATATATGAAATGAAAGGTTTTGGGCTGCAGCTGGCGGCCCCGGACCGCGATTGATCGGTTCATTCAGCGGCAAATAGGTTTGGCCTGCAATTGATACAGACCTCAAAGCTAGGAGCCATTAACCATGAACCGGGAACCATGAACCTTTGAACCCAGACCGACCCAATGTCCAATCTCTATATATAGTTGTATAAATTTAATAAGTTACGTCAGTATTCTATTGGTTGTTTTCGAGGTCTGCAATGCGCTACTCACAGGTATATATCGATACCCCCGGTTATGAATTGGCTCCCCATGTGGTCACCACTGCGGACCTGGAAGCGCGTCTTGAGCCCCTATATCGGGCACTCCATTTGCAGAAGGGGCAGATAGAGGCGCTCACCGGCATTCATGAGAGGCGGTTCTGGGACCCCGGCTTCACGATGCATGAGGGTGCGATACGCGCCGGCAGAAAGGCGATCGATGCTGCCGGTATTGCTCCTGATGACATTGACATGCTGATATACGGTGGGGTCTGTCGTGACCAACTGGAGCCGGCCACAGCATGTGCCGTAGCCAACGGTCTGGGACTAAAAGCGCACGCGCAGGTCTACGATGTTTCCAATGCCTGTCTCGGCGTATTGAATGGTATCGTTCATGTGGCCAACGCGATTGAACTGGGTCATGTCCGCTCCGGGCTGGTGGTATCCTGTGAATCAGCCAGAGAAATCATCGATATCACCATTGATCGGCTCTTGAAGAACATGGATATGGATCTTTTTGGCAAAACGGTTGCGACGCTGACCGGTGGTTCCGGTGCGATTGGCGTCCTCATCACCGATGGTTCCGTTTCCGGTAACCCGCATCGTCTTGTGGGGGGAGTGATCCGGAATGCCACGGCCCACCACGCGCTCTGCCGATGGGGACCGGATACCGGCATACCGTCTAGTGGTGGCCATACCATGGAAACCGATTCTGTCGGTGTGCTTCAAAACGGTGTTCCCCTGGGTCTTGAAACGTTTGGAGCCTTTATGGCAGAGATGGACTGGCCGGATGACAAACCGGACAAGGTGATATGTCACCAGGTCGGCTCGGCCCACCAGCGGTCTATTCTCGATGCTATCGGTGTCGCCAAGGAAAAGGATTTCACCACCTTCAGGCACCTGGGAAATGTCGGCACGGTTTCCCTGCCGATTACCGCCGCCATTGCAGCGGAGCGGGAATTTCTCGTGGAAAATGATCGGGTGGGTTTCTTCGGAATTGGCAGTGGGCTGAACTGTCTCATGCTCGGAATCCAGTGGTGATGGCGTCGTGGAAATCTCCATCTGCTGCGTTATAGCGCTCGGCCAGCCGTTCGACATACGGCATGTATGCCTTCACGCCTGGCCAACCGCTATGCCTTGCATATGAAGATTTCCACTTAG
>JAZFSW010000160.1:0-2528 GCA_036446375.1 Desulfobacterales bacterium
CCCATGCAGATCTGGTTACCTATCCGTCCACCTATGAGGGATTCGGCAATGCCTTTTTGGAGGCCGTCTATTACCGGAAACCGATCGTGGTAAATACCTATTCCATATATGAGATGGATATCAAGCCAAAGGGATTCTCCACCGTTGAGATTAACGGATATATTACCGAAAAGGCGGTCCAGGATACCATCCGGGTTCTTTCAGATCCCGGATGGCGCAAGGAAATCGTCGATAGAAACTATGAGATTGCCAAACGGTACTATTCCTACGCAGTGCTCGAGGGCAAACTGCGGACCCTGTTAGCCGATTGTATCGATTGTGATTTTGACTGTGCATCCACCGATATGCCTAAAGTGTATTGAGACAACTCAACTTTCGGGTTTCCGGAAATTGAGGAGGTAACCCATGTTAACGTTCTTCTCAGGATTGCATCCGGTCGTTCAGGCGCTAGTCGCCACGCTGTTTACCTGGGGAATGACAGCACTGGGTGCTGCCGCGGTTTTTACAGCCAAAACGGTCAACCGTAAAGTTCTTGATGGGATGCTTGGATTTGCCGCCGGGGTGATGATCGCGGCAAGCTACTGGTCGCTGCTGGCGCCGGCCATCGAAATGTCTGAGGGAAAAGCCCTGCCGGCGTGGTTGCCGGCGGTCATCGGATTCCTCGCCGGTGGCGCATTTCTGTGGGGTGCGGACAAGATCCTTCCTCATCTTCACCTGGGATTTCCGATGGAAGATGCCGAAGGGATCAAAACCAGCTGGCGTCGAAGCGTCCTGCTGGTGCTTGCCATAACGCTCCATAACATCCCCGAAGGTCTGGCCGTGGGAGTGGCTTTTGGCGCCGTAGCCGTGGGCCATCCATCGTCCACGCTCACGGCAGCTATCGCACTGGCCATCGGCATCGGCATACAAAACTTTCCGGAGGGACTTGCGGTCTCCATGCCCCTGAGACGAGAAGGGATGTCTCGCCGCAAGAGCTTCGGCTATGGTCAGCTGTCCGGTATGGTCGAACCGATAGCCGCGGTTGTCGGTGCTGCGGTGGTGGTGCTGGCGATGCCGATGCTTCCCTATGCCCTCTCATTTGCTGCGGGCGCCATGATCTTTGTTGTTGTGGAAGAACTCATACCCGAATCCCAACGGGGAAACCACACCGATCTGGTGACCAGCTGGACCATGGTAGGATTTGCCGTGATGATGTGCCTGGATGTGGCATTCGGCTGACGCATCCGGGGGAGCAGGATTCACCGGTAGTAATTGGCAAGGCGCTCCGGGGAAACCCCCATCAGGTAAAGAGCCATCAGGGACCAGTTTCTCAGGGTACATCGCAAGATACCCTCTTTTTCCCAGCGGCGTGCCGATGTCCGCACTTTGGTGGGGATAATGGTGATCCTGTGGCCAGCTCGTTTGACCCGTCCCATCAGCTCCACATCTTCCATCAGGGCCATTTCCCTGTATCCACCGATAGAATGGAAGACATCACTCCGCAGAAAAATGGCCTGATCCCCATAGGGAATATGGGTCAATCGGGTTCGCAGATACACCATGGCTTCAATCAGCCGGAAAGCGATCTTCCCCGACCCTATTCCCAGATCAAAGGCGCCCCCGGAAATATCCGGATCTTCCATGCAAGGGACAATGGCCGTCAATCCATCATCGGGCAGAATCGTATCTGCGTGGAGAAACAGGAGTGTTTTTCCGGAAGCTGCAACTGCCCCCCGGTTTAACTGCGCCCCTCGCCCTCTTGTACCGATGATTTTTTGAGCATCGCTCCGGGTTATGGCATGAATCGTTGCGCCCCCGGGATCGGCGTCAACCACAATGATTTCGAGCTCTCCCTCCGATGTGAGGGACTCTAAATGAGAAAGGGTTGCATTGATGGTCTGGGCTTCATTCCACACAGGAATAATAATCGAAAGCAGAACTGTCATCGGTGGTAGTGGGCTCCCGAGCTACATTGATGGAGATGCTTCCCTGCAGTGTCTGAACGAAACCACATGTTCAAGAATTTCTGCCAGTCACTATATATGCCCAAAGATACGAATGGTTGCAAGACATTCCGATTGTCCTGCTCGCTTCTTGATTTCTTTTGACTAGGGATCGTTTATTTGCCATGCTCCCGCAGGAAGAGAGCTACGCACAATTACCGGCTGAATCCGAGGAGTATTGAGTTCCATGAATATGTCTGCCATATCATCATCAAACGAGAACGAAGAGCGAACCGCATGGGCGGCCCGCCGACGGGCCATAGAAACAGACCCTTACAAACACTATCGATTCGGAAAGACGCGAAAGCGCCATTGGTCCCTCTTTGAGGTGCTCATCCGGCTTTTCGGCCGTATCCTCAAATGTTTACATCTATACAGGCGCGGTTTTCGAAACGCCACAAACGTGGTTATCAATAGCATGCAGATCGCCTTACCCGATCTACCCGAAGCCTTCGATGGCTATACCATCCTTCATCTGAGTGATCTTCATCTGGACCATATCACCGGCATTGAAGATGTCATTTGCAGGCAGATCCAGAGTACATC
>JAZFSW010000161.1:0-2509 GCA_036446375.1 Desulfobacterales bacterium
CATGATATCTTTCGACTGCAGATCAGATTTATCAGCACCGGTGTTTTTAATGATCTCTTCAATAAGGATCCCTTCGCCCTTGCAATCGAGTTGCTTCCGCAGCTCATCATCAAATTCCTTAAGGTAGACACCAAGGAAGGGCTCAAAGGAGCCGGCGAAGGCAAGGGGCGCCAGAAAAGAACACAGCATCACGGCATGAAACACCGCCGCCATGGTCTTATTTGGAATTCGTCGTTGTTTCATATCAATCTCCCTATCGTACACATTTTCTGGTTGTCCGAGTGACACCGGTTTTCCGCCGCCTGAAACCATGCGGGCTGACTGCACCATGCCCATCGGAACGCGAAGCTACGGAGGGCACATGCAATCGAACGAACATCACATGGTCCTTGCCTAATAGCTCTCGCGGTAGCTGGCCAGGGTTATGGGCAGTCGGGTATACACCACGGCTTCTCTGCCATTGTCTATGCGGAAACGGTTGACGGCGTAAATTTCACTGGGGGCAATTGACTCGATCTCAGAAACCGGTCGATTCAACTCTCGAGCGGCCTGGATACGAACCATCTCGCGATCTGCTTCTATATGGATGGAGCGATGTTGAGGATTGGCATCCGGTCGGATGGTTTGATCCACACGGGCATATAGGATCTGTCCGTCGACTGCAGATGGAGCAACAGCCTTTTCATCGGATTGCTGAATGTCCGATTGGGACAACAGTGCATAGCGAACCTTTCAAGGAAGAGACGGTTGGGCTATGAATAGTGCGAGCAGGGCGGCAAAAGCTGTGGCCATTCCCGCTGACACATGGAAAGCTCTGCGATAGCTCTGATTCCCCTGTTCCTGATAACGAGGATTGTTAAGCAGATTCCGGCGCAGTTTCTGCCGAAAGTTCGTTACCTTCACATCCGGTCGGGGTATGTTGTATAGGAGATCTTCCAATTGATTCATCTTCTGCTCCTTGCTTTTCCAGCTGGATTCTGAGCTTTTCAAGCGCACGTTTGTTGCGCATTCTAAGCGTTCCTTCCTTCACACCGAGAATCTCTGCAATCTCGGCGAATCGTTTCTTATTGAGATACCGGAGTGTCAGGAGGGTTTGAGCTTCCGGCTTCAGCCGTTGCATGCACTGATTCAGGATGACAAAACGTTGGTTTTCGGCCACCTGCCTCTCGGCCGCCTCCATCTCCTGATCCGGTCGGTTCTCTTCGTCGGGAAGGCGGTCCAATACCGCCTCGATATCGGTGAACGTCGCTCTTGCCGACCGGCGAAAGTGGCTGTTGACCTCGTTGGTGGCTATCCGATACAGCCAGGCGGAGATGGAAATGCCGGTCCACCGGAATCGACCGAGGTGCTCAAGGGCCTTGGTGAACGTTTGTGCCGCCAGATCCTCGGACACGGCGACATCAGCAACCCGATACAGGATATAGCGGAAAATCCTGGAGAAATGCGCGTCATATATCTGGCCGAAGGCCTCCGGATCTCTCTTGCTCCGGGCTATCAGATCCCGCTCCTCGCTTCGTGCTGTATTTGTTGGCATTGTCTGCTGGTTCCTCATGGCATATTCCGCGGCCCTTTGACTATATAACGCAGGCCCCCCGAAAACGTCACAGTTTTATTCTGTGTTTTGGTGGCTTTGTTGCTGTGCTGTATCCGGGATACCGGGATCACGCATCAAAGGGCCTGTCAAAAGAAGATGCACCCCGGGTCTATCCACCGTCACCCAGGGATGCCCTTTCCATTGATCATAAGGCGACATTCAGCGGCTGAATCTGAGAAAGCTCTTTCCTGAATTTATGTTCAGATTCCCATAAATCTCTGGCATGCTGCGCGTTCAACCAGAACTCGGGAGAATTTCCGAAAAGGCGGGACAATCTCAATGCCATGACCGGGGTGATGGACCGGCGTTCTCTTAAGAGTTCGTTGATTGTTTGGCGTGATACCCCTAGAGCGGTAGCCATGGAGGTTGTATTCAGATCAAAATCAGGCATGAAATCTTCCCTTAGCATTTCGGCCGGATGGGTGGGTGGGATTTGTCTTTGGGTTGTGTTTGGTATAGGCATGGTTAAGCTCCTCAATGGTAGTCTGCTATCTCAACATCATATGCATCGCCACCGGTGAACCGGAAACAGATTCGCCACTGTTCGTTGATCGATATAGCGTGCTGCCCGTTTCGGTTTCCCTTAAGTGCGTGTAACCGGTTGCTTGGTGGAGACTTGAGGTCGTTCAGGGTCTTTGCATAATGGACATATTCCAACCGTCGCCCTGCCCTTCTGATTAGATCCGGTGGCAACCGTTTCGATTTGCCGATTATGAAAAGGTGTTGCGTTTCTCTATCGGCAAATGTTCTTATCATGCAAATACTGTAATCTGTCACGTGACAGTTGTCAACTGTTTCACACTGTTTCTCCCAGGATTGCCCCCAGGCCATCCGCTACAAGCTCGATCCAGCTACCCATAACCCAATACAGCCGAAATGGGCAATGTTGATGGCGTCGTAAAAAGTCTCCATCTA
>JAZFSW010000162.1:0-3598 GCA_036446375.1 Desulfobacterales bacterium
CCGTGCCGGACCTTCATCTTGATACGACCGCCCCGCTTGCTCCGACAGTGAGCGGCACGGCGCTTGTGGTGGATACGACGCCCACGTGGACGTGGGTAGCCGGTGGCGGTGGAAACGGAACGTTTCGGTACCAGCTGGATAGTGAAGCCGGGACTTGGGTTGCGATTGCTGGAACGACGTATACTGCCACCACGGCATTGGCCGATGGCTCTCATACATTGTATGTCCAGGAAAGCGATCATGGAAGTAACTGGTCGACATCCGGCAGTTTCGCGACGACAATAGATGCAACTGCACCGACTGCACCGGTGGTTGATGGTGTAGCCGGCAGCCAGGATCTCAGCCCGACCTGGACCTGGACAGCAGGGGGTGGCGGCAATGGTACGTTTCGGTATCAACTGGACAGTGAAGCGGGAACCTGGATAGAGACAACAGAAACCTCGTTTACCCCTGTTACCGATTTTGGCAATGGTGAATCACATATCCTATATGTTCAGGAGCGTGATCCGATAGGCAACTGGTCGTTGTCGGGAAGCTTTACCACAGCTCTCGTGGTTGAGGGAGCGTTGACCATTACATCGTCTTCAATCACGTCGGCTACCGAGGGCATGAGCTATACGTATCAGGTGACGGCTTCGGTTGAAGGTACTACCTTTCAACTGGATGCCGCCTCCAACCATCCGACAGGACTCAGCATTGATGCAACGGCGGGTCTTGTCACATATGATCCCCAAACCGATGATGAGGCGGGGACCTATACGATCGTCGTTCTTGCCACAGATCCGTTTGGTCGGTCGGCCACCCAGACATACACGCTGACTGTTGCGGCGGTAGATGATATGCCGGAGTTTGTCACAGCGATCCCCGCTGCCGATTCGCCTGAAGCGCACGCCTTGGCCGGCCATACCTATGAACTGGTGATCGAAGGTAGCGATGAAGAAACGCCGGGAAGCGACCTGGTCTATACGCTTGGCGGGACACCACCTGGGAATATGACCATAACCACCTTTGTCGATTCTGCCGACTCACTCACCAAAGCAAGAATCACCTGGGATGCTCTGGACACGGACATCAACACCAGCATAGCTGTTGAGGTCATTGTTACGGCCGGTGATGACACCATTACCCTGTCTTTTAACATCCAGGTTCTTCCCCCTCTGGTGGTTGATCCGGATGGAATGGTGGTGGTCCGGAAGAATGCCGTGGATGTCAACGAGAGCTTTGCCATAAGCGGAGGCGACCCCCAGAGCGGAACGCCCTCATACTATGCCTTTGAACTGAGGAACGAAGCGAATGCCGTGGTGGATTCGGGACAGATCTCTGATGATGGGGCGGGCAATTATGTGTATGTGTTCTCTACCGCGGGACTTACTGAGGGGATCTATACCCTGGTTGTGACAGACGGCATGGGGTTCTCGATCCATGGTGCTATTGAGGTCAACGATGTCGCCGTCGAGTCGGTACCGCTCGACGATACGATTGATGACCCGACGGTGGAAACTACGCTGACCATTTCCCAGGGCGATCTGGCAGGAACGGAAATTACTATCCCCGCCGATCCTGACAGGGGCGATTTCGAATTCGAGATCGGTACAGTGGCAGAGCCACCCGAAATGCCGGCGCCTGAAACCGGTATTTTCCTGGCCATAACCGCCCGGACCCCCGAAGGTGAAGATATTATCTTTAATGAACCGGTTGAGATTACGATACCCTACGGGAGCAATGCCTCTTTTTCCCGACCGGAGGACATAAGGATATACACATTCAGTGCAGAACTCGGACGCTGGGTACCGGTTACCGACTATACGGTCGATACGGTAAGTGGGACCATTACTTTCCGTGTGAATCATTTTTCCCTATTCGCGGTAGCCCAACCGGAGATCTTCAGCGGGCCAGCCATTGCCGGTGGCATTGATGCTGAAGACTTCCGAATGATCTCTTTTCCGGGGTTTCCGGATGAACCGGATCTGGTGAAGAATCTAGAGAGCATCCTAGGTACCTATGACAATGTCGAGTGGCGATCTGCTGCATACAATCCCGATCCTGTAGATGTCGATGATCTGTACGATGAAGCCGACGAGCCGGGCTTTGCCGGTAAACACCCCCTCAGACCGGGGAAAGCCTACTGGCTTATTTCAAGAGACACCGTGAATCTTGAAGTCAAGGGCCTATCTCTTGACACATCCAGGCCCTTTGATCTGATACTCAAACCGGGGTGGAACATGGTGGCCAATCCTTTCAAAGGGTCAGCCAGCATAAGGGTCAGCAGGCACGGTATCACGTTTGTATCTGCATCCGGCGCCGAGACGCTGATCGGTTCTCAATTCTACAAGTTTGACCCCAGCACGGATAGCGCAACAGGTGATACCGTCTGGTATACGCCGGTCGCTTTTTCCTCCGGATCCATGGCCACTTATGAGGGCTACTGGGTTGAGAATCTGCATTCGGCAGATATCACGTTGCGTTTCAGCCTGTCTTCCCTCTCTGCAGACCTGAGGGGAAACAGCGTGCCCTTCTACGAGAAGCTCGTTCGATATGCTCGTGGATCCTTACACAAGATGATGGATGCGATTTCGACGGTCAGTTATGCCGACAAACCGTCGAATTCGCCTCCACCTCCGCCATCTATGGCCTCGAATGGCAATTCGAGTGCTATCGGCATAGTCGACCCTGATGGCGGTGGCGGCGGCTGTTTTGTCGAAACGGTAACCGGTACGGCCAAATCGAAACGGAATGTCGGTGCTCTGTTGCTTATTGCCGCTCTGCTGTTCGGATCAGCGGTGGCGTGTCGCGTCGTTGCTGACATATAGAATGAGCTGTCTCTTTGTGACATAAAAACCAATTATAAATCAGGATCTTATAGACAGGCTCCCGGATTTTCCGGGGGCCCGTTTTGTTATTTGGCGATGCTAAGGCCTGTTTCATGAACTGCAGAAACGAAAGGTGTTCCGCCCGGTACAACAAGCAATCCCCGCCTTTTCAGCGGGATTTTCGCAGCAACCACCGGTGGACATTTAAATATTTGACACTGGTTGTAAATAGGCGTATTATTCACAGGTTAAGATCGGTCAGTATTGCGATCTGTGGCGTGGAATTCAGATCAATCTCATTTCAGTGCCAAAACCATGGCAAATGTGGGTGTAATCATGGCAACAAACTTGACTACGGTAAGTCCTGGCGAAACGGATGTTCAGAATCTCAAGTCTGAGGTGGCGTACCGGGCAAACCTTCAGGAGATATGCAATAAGATCTATGCGGCACGGAATCTGGACGATATCTTCATCAACCTGATGGATGAGATTACCGCCCTTTTTGAAGCGGAGAGAGTGACCGTCTATATGGTGGACGGGAAGAACCGGGAGCTGTTTTCGCGGTTTAAATCCGGTGATGAGATCGACGAATTCCGCGTGGCGGTTTCAAACAAGAGTATTGCCGGCTATGCGGCCTTCAAACAGACACTTGTCAATATCAAGGATGTTCAAGACGATGCGGAACTTCGCGCCATTGATTCCGAGCTGAAGTTTGACAAGAGCTGGGATGAGAAGACCGGATTCAAAACCCGCCAAGTGCTGGCCTACCCAATCATTTTCCAGAAATA
>JAZFSW010000163.1:0-7108 GCA_036446375.1 Desulfobacterales bacterium
CACCGGAATCGGTAAAGTTGCTGGAAGGAAGCAATGTTACCAGTGCCATTACGACCGCCCTTCGATACGACTCCCGGGACCGGGAGTTTAACCCGACAGAAGGATCCAACCATAGCCTTAGCCTGCAATATGCAGGTCTTGGGGGGGATGTCGGCTTTTACAAGATCACAGCAGAATCCGGCGTCTACTACCCCTTGTACCGGAAACTCGTCGCCTTTGGGCATCTTAAGGGAGGGTTCGTCCGAAAAACGTCCAGCGCCATACTGCCGGATTATGAGCGATTTTATCTTGGGGGTATGAATTCCTTGCGGGGGTTTGACTGGCGAGATATCAGTCCTACGAAGGTCAATGCCCTGGGTATCGAGACCAAGATCGGCGGCGATAAATTTGTCCAGTTCAATTTTGAATTGCTACTGCCGCTCATCGAAAAATCCGGTGTTATCATGGTGGCCTTTTATGACACCGGTGATGTGTATGACAATCACCAACGGATCGATTTCGGCAGTCTCCGGGAGAGTGTGGGATTCGGCTTCCGGTGGTATTCGCCCATGGGACCGATTCGCCTTGAATACGGCTATGTTCTCAGTGCCGAAGAGGGTGAGGAGTCCGGTGGAAACTGGGAGTTTACGATGGGTAACGCGTTTTGATTTACTGTTTGTCGGAAAAAGAGAACTGTTAGGCAACGGTTCTTACTTTGCAAGACCTTTTTAATTTCTTAACTGCATGGGGGAAAAAATGCGAATTGTTCAGAGAATACTTGTTGTGGCCCTTTTTACTGTTTTTTGTTTTGCCGTGTCTGCAAATGCTGCAGAGGTTAACCGCATCGGCGTTCTTGATTTCCAACGGATCATAGAGACCTCGGAGGCGGGGAAACTGGCTCAGACGAAGATCAAAAGCAAGGGCGAGACGATGCAGGCAGCTCTTATGGAAAGGAATAAGGAAATAGAGGAATTGCGGAAACGTCTCGAACGGGAGGCCCTCGTCATGGATCAGGCGATGCGGGAGGAGAAACAACGCGATTACAGGATTAAGGTTAATGACTTGAAAGCCCTCGAGAAAAAATATCAGGAAGATATGAGATCCCTCCAGAGCAGGATTGTGGGGCGTTTGCGGAAAGAAGTGTTCAGACTTGCAGAAAAAATGGGGAAAGAAGGCGGGTATACGGTTATCCTAGATAAAGGTACGATCATTTATTCAACCGATGCGATAGATATTACCGATCAGATCATACCGTTGATTAAGGAAGAAACCGTGAGAATAGACTAGTGAAAGCCCCCATTCCTATGCGTGCAGCACGCGTGTGATTGCCCCCGGGACGAAAAGGATTTCTTGATTCACGTCCTAAAAGGGCAAAGGATCATCATTGATGGAACTTGCACTTGGCAAGGTTGCGACTATCGTTGGCGGCGAAGTTAAGGGCGACGACAGCAAGATCGTCTCAGGTGCTGCGCCTTTCGAAGATGCAACCGAAGATGATATCACCTATGCCGGCACGCCCGCTTTTCTAAAGAAGCTCGGGGAAACCGGTGCCGGCGCGGTTATCGTTCCCGGAAGCTTTGAAGGATCGGCCGAAAATCTTATCTGCGTCGACAATCCCAGGGCGGCTTTTGCCAGGATATCGGCGTATTTCCATCCTCCCGAAACGATGCCTGCCGGCGTTAGCAAGGATGCGGCTATCGGCGAGAATTTTCAATGTGGTGATGGCATTTCGATTGCGTCCCATGTGTCGGTGGGCCATCACGTGACCCTGGGCAATCGCGTGACGCTGTATCCCGGCGTGGTTATCGGCAATCATGTTTCCATCGGCGATGACGTCACCCTCTATCCCAATATCACGATCCGTTCCCACTGCTGTATCGGCAGCCGGGTAGTTATCCATGCCGGCACTGTTATCGGCAGCGATGGGTTCGGGTTTGCGCCGGATGGTGACAGTTATGTCAAGATACCCCATACGGGGATGGTACAGATTGACGATGATGTTGAGATCGGTTCTGTCAATACCATTGACCGCGCAACATACGGGAAGACCTGGATTCAGCGGGGGGTAAAAACCGACAACTTAATTCATGTAGCCCATAACGTGACCATCGGTGAAAATACCGTTATTGCGGGCCAGGTTGGTATATCCGGCAGTGTCACGATTGGCAAGCATGTGGTTATGGCCGGCCAGGCCGGTACAGCCGGTCATCTGACGATCGGCGACAATGCGACCATCGGTCCGAGGGCGGCGATATACCATTCTGTTGCCCCGGATGAAATGGCATTCGGGGAACAGATGCCCTACAAACTCTGGCTGAGGGTCAATCGCATTCTCCCCAGGCTGCCGGAGCTGAAGAAGAAGATTACCGAGATGGAAAAGAAGTTGAATACCCTCTGGGAAAAACTGAACTGAAAAAAGGGAAGAAGCGTGGCAACCTTCCGGAGATGATGATGAATGACATGCTGGATATTCAAGCGATTATGGCACTGCTGCCCCATCGGTATCCGTTTATTATGATTGATCGGGTGGTTGAACTTGTTCCCGGTGAACGCATTCTTGCTTTAAAGAATGTATCGATCAATGAGCCCTTCTTCCAGGGGCATTTCCCCAGCGAACCGATTATGCCCGGTGTGTTGATCCTCGAAGCCCTTGGCCAGGCCGGAGGGGTCCTTGCTTTCGAATCCAGACCCCGCAAGGAGAAGGGGGCGCCGGTATACTTTATGGGAATGGACAAGGTGAAGTTCCGGAAGCCGGTTGTGCCGGGAGATCAGCTCCTTCTCGAGGTCCGGATTCTGAAAATGAGGGCCAAAGTCATCAAATTATCCGGCGTTGCACGGGTGGATGACCAGGTTGTGGCTGAAGCCGAACTTTTGGCTGCCTTTGGAGAGGGCTAGTGATACACCCCACCGCCATCGTAGATGCCAATGCATCGCTGGCTACCGATGTTGAGGTGGGTCCCTATGCGGTTATCAAGGAAGATGTTTCCATCGGATCCGGTACGGTTGTGGGCCCCCATGTGGTTATCGAGCCCTTTGTAGAGATTCAGTCGGACTGCCATATCTTTCAGGGGGCTGCCCTCGGGGGAATCCCCCAATCGACTGAGTTTAAAGGTGAAAGGACCCACCTGCGCATCGGAAAGGGAACGATTATCCGTGAATTTGCTACCCTTCACCGGGGAACCGGCTTTGGGGGGGGTGTCACCGAAATCGGTGACCGGTGTTATCTGATGACCTATGCACACGTGGGGCATGATTGCACCATTGGCAACGATGCGATGCTGGTCAACAATGCCACCCTTGCCGGACATGTTACGATCGGTAACCATGCCAACGTCGGTGCCTTTACACCGGTGCATCAGTTTGTGAGGGTCGGCGATCATGCCTTTATCGCCGGGGGATCGATTGTTATCAGGGATATCCCGCCGTATGTCCTGGCCGTGGGCAACCGGGCAAAACTGAGCGGCCTAAATACCGTGGGGCTTAAGCGCCAGGGTTTTTCCTCAGAAGCTCTGTCCCAGTTGAAGAAGGCCTACCGCATTGTGTTTCGAAAGGGCCTGAAGGTCGATGAGGCCATCGAAACGGTCAACGCAGAGGTCGAATCGATTCCCGAGGTGGTAACGTTTATCGATTTCATAAGATCTTCCCAATCTTCCCAGCGGGGGCTTACACGGTAACCCGTTCAGCCCGAAAACGGCAGACCATGAAGATAGGATTAATCGCGGGGAGCGGACAGTTCCCCATTATTTTTTCAAAAGCAGCGAGAAGCCAGGGGTTTTCTGTGGTTGCCGCAGCCCTAACCAAAGAAACCGATCCTGAACTGGCCGATCATGTGGATGCCATTGAATGGCTCTATCTGGGACAGCTCAAACGGATCATTCGGTTCTTTCAGAAACATCACATTACCGATGCGGTGATGATGGGTGCTGTCAATAAGACCCGGATGTTTGCCGATGTAAAGCCGGATTTGAAAGCCATCACCCTCCTTGCCAAGATTCGTCATACCCACGATGATGGTCTGTTAAGAGCCTTTGCCGGTATGCTGGAAGAAGAGGGTATTCATATCCGTTCCTCCACTTTTCTCCTTCCCGATCTTCTTGCTCCCCCGGGTTGCTGGACCCGGCGGGAACCTACCCCATCAGAAAAGGCCGATATGGATCTGGGATGGCATCTGGCCAAGGAGATCGGTCGTCTGGACATCGGCCAGTGTGTGGTCGTGGGGGGAGGATCGGTGCTGGCGGTAGAGGCCATTGATGGCACCGATGCCACTATCAAACGCGGGGGTGGATTGGGAAACGGCGGAGCCATTGTCGTTAAGGTATGCAAGCCGGATCAGGATGAGCGATTCGATATCCCTGCTGCCGGCGTCGGGACGATCCGGACCATGCGGGAAGCCAACGCCGGTGTCCTTGTCATCGAGGCCGGCAAAACCGTGGTGTTTGATCGGAAAGAGATGATCTCTCTTGCCGATCAGTTTGATATGTCTATTGTTGCCCTGGCGGACCCTTGACTCGGTTAGACCCGAAGAATAGCCACGGCACTAAGGCACAAAGTAGGGCATCTCTTTTATGAGTTCCGACACATCCCAACAGTGTGTGATGATTATTGCCGGTGAAGCATCCGGTGATCTTCATGGAGCAAAGGTCGTCAGGGCGATGAACGATGCAGGCGGTCCGATCTTCTTTTGCGGCATTGGCGGCGAGGCTATGGCAGCAGCCGGTGTCCGGATTCTCGTTGATGCGTCGGACCTTGCTGTTGTGGGCATCACCGAGGCGGTAGCCAAAGCAGGAGCCCTGCTAGGGGGGTTGGCCACAGCCAGGGGGGCCCTGAAGACCCTCCACCCCGACTTGCTCATCCTCATCGACTTTCCGGATTTCAACCTTCAAGTGGCCCGGGCCGCAAAAAAACGTGGCATACCGGTACTCTATTACATCAGCCCCCAGATCTGGGCATGGCGGCAGGGCCGTGTGAAGAAGATGAAGAAACTTGTCGATCATATGGCTGTCATTCTCCCCTTTGAAGCTTCCTTTTTCGAGAAAGCCGACATACCCGTTAGCTTTGTGGGCCATCCCCTGCTGGATATCCCTACTGAGGCACAGGCGGACAGGAAGGAGGATCAGGATCCTCGTCAGGAAGGTCCGATCGTCGGCCTGCTTCCCGGTTCACGAAATGGTGAAATTCGTCGCCATCTTCCCGAGATGCTCGCATCGGCTCGAATCCTCTCCGGGCGGATGCCGGGCGTGAAATTTATTCTTTCTGCCGCCCCCGCAATGGATGAACGATTTCTTGAAACCACATGTTCCGATCACGCCGGAGAGGTTGATATCGATATTGAAACCGGTGATGTCACACGGATCTTTAACCGGTGCGCCCTTGTTGTTGCCGCATCCGGTACGGTGACGCTTGAAGCGGCAATTGCCGGCGTACCCATGGTGGTCATATACAGGATATCATCTTTTAGTGGCCACCTGGTCAGAGCCTTGATACGGGTGAAGTATGTCTGCCTCGCTAACCTTATTGCCGATAAGGAAATCGTACCGGAACTTCTCCAACAGGACGCTTCTGCGGAGAACATCGCGGACAAGGTGTTTACATTGATTTCCGACGTGTCGGAACTTGATCGGATGAGAAGTGAACTGCTTGATCTCCGGCAGCTTCTGGGGGGACCCGGAGCGTCTCGACGGGTCGCTGATATTGCGCTGGGGATGATGAGGGACAAGGCATAAGGGATAAGGGAAAGGCATAGAGAAGGCATAAGGGAAAGGCATAAGTAAGAGGGGAAAGCACAGGGCATGCGGCTGTCTTCCCACTTTGGAATCCAGATGCGGATTGATAAGAAACAGAAGCGATGAAACAAATGATACCAACACTGGAAAGCAGACACCGGCATTTAATCGGCTATATCAAAGAGAACAAGCTCAGGCTGTTTCTGGCGATGGTGTGCATGCTGGTGGTTGCCGCATCCCAGGCTGCATCCGCTTCGCTCATCAAGCCTGTGTTGGATGAAGTCTTTGTCAAGAAGAACGGCCAGGCCCTCCGGCTCATTCCGATTGCCGTGATCGTGATCTTCTTTCTGCGGGGACTGGGTATGTATGGCCAGCAGTTTCTCATGGAAGCGGTGGGGCAGCGGATCATACGGAAATTAAGAAACGATCTATACGACCACATCCAGGACCTTCCCCTGGCGTTCTTCCACAAAGAGCGGACCGGCGTTCTCATGTCTCGCATTACCAATGATGTCAATATTATCAAGGCCATGGTCTCTACGGCGGTGACAGGCGCGCTGAAAGATAGTTTCACGATTCTCGGCCTGGGGATCTGGATCTTCTATCTGGACTGGAAATTGGCACTCCTGGCGATTGTCGTGCTGCCCCTGGCCTTTTACCCGGTCGTTGAATTCGGCCGGCGGGTCCGACGGGTGAGCACCGGTGTTCAGGAGGGGATGGCTGACCTGAATGCCTTTCTCCACGAAACCTTCTCCGGCATCCGCATTGTCAAAGCTTTCGGGATGGAATCGTATGAGAAGAAACGGTTTTTCGAGAAGACAAAACAGTTATTCGATCTTGAAATCAGAGCGGTTATTGCCCGATCCCTCTCATCGCCCATTATGGAGTTTCTTGCCGGATTCGGTATCGCTCTGATTATCTGGTATGGTGGTTCCCGGGTCATCAACGGCACCTCAACCGTCGGGACGTTCTTCTCCTTCATGGCCGCTGTGCTTATGCTATACGACCCTGTAAAGAAGTTGAGCAAGCTCAACAATGCGCTTCAGGAGGGTCTTGCTGCAGTGGACCGGATTTATGATATCGTCGAAAGACAGTCGGACATCAAGGATCCGGAAAGCCCTCGGGCGATCAAGCCCGGATCCCACCGGGTCACCTTTGACAAGGTTTCTTTTAAATATGACGATGCCTTTGTTCTTAGCGATATCCAACTGGATGTGAGGGCCGGAGAGATATTGGCCCTGGTCGGGATGAGTGGCGGCGGCAAGACATCTCTTGTGAATCTGGTTCCCCGGTTTTACGACGTGAGCCAGGGTCGTATTCTAATCGACAACACGGACATACGGGACCTGTCCCTTTCCGAATTGCGTAGACAGATCGCCATCGTTACCCAGGATCCGATCCTGTTC
>JAZFSW010000164.1:0-4157 GCA_036446375.1 Desulfobacterales bacterium
TGAGAGTTCCGTGCAACCCATAATGACACCCAGAATATTGTTGAAGTCATGGGCAATGCCGCCGGACAGCGTTCCAATGGCTTCCATTTTGAGAGCCTGCTGGAGCTGGCCTTCAAGTCTTTCCTTTTCTGCTTCTGCCTGCTTGCGCCGGGTGATGTCATTTAGAACGGAGAAGATATACGGTTCACCGTCCAATTCCACTATTTCAGAAGCAAGTAAAACATTTACCCCATCACCATCCTTCCTGATGAGCTTGATTTCAAAATCTTCTATTTTTCCAAATTCTCTGAGGGCATCTACCATAATTTGACGATTATTCAGATTTTCATTCTCTGAACTCTGTTCTTCCCACAGACCCAGCTCTACCGTTGTTTTCCCAATGGCCTCGTCGCGTGAAAAGCCGGTGACTTTTACAAAGCTTTCATTTACATCTTCGATGAGACCATCTCTCAGGCGTGTCGTCGTAATCGGGTATGGATTCGTGGCAAACAATCTATGGTATCTTTCCTTACTCTTTCTCAGATCATCTTCTGCTTTCTTCTGTTCAGTTAAATCTAAAGCAATACCTCTTAACCCACACGGTTTATCATTTTCAAATATGGCAGTGGAATATACCAGGATGGGCATCAGATCCCCATTCTTCTTTATGAGTGTATATTCATTTACACCCAATTCTCTTTCAAATACTATCTTCTGCATATTCTTTGCGGCTTTCTCATTGTCTTCTTCAGAGAATAATTGTGTAAAATTGAGCCCTTCTTCAATTTCTTCAGCCGTATAGCCTATCAATTGCGGTGCAATCTTGTTTACATAGGTAAAGCTTCCTTCAAGATTGATTTCATAAACGATCTGTGGCAATAAATCCGACAGATCCCTGAATTTTGCTTCAGATGCTTTTAGCGCCTCATCCGCCCCGCCTCGTTCCCATTCTTTCAATCCGATGTTCCCAAGGAATCGAGCGAAACCACATAGGTAATTCAGTCTGCTTTCCAGCTCTTTCTCTGCTATGATGGGTACCTGCGCCAGGGCTTCCAGGTATTCTTCTTCCGGGAAATCGTATCTTTTCGCCTGTTTCCTGAAAAAATCCTCGTCTGGTGCCTCCATCAGAAATTGACCGACATAGAAATTGCCGAGGTGTTGCCCCCCAATTTCTATGGGAGCGGCCGCATCACATAATCCATTTCCACACTTGTATAGAACATATCCCTCATCGCCCCCGGGCAATTCACTATAAAAATGAGTGTCGCTCTCCGTGCAGATTGCCGCTGTTTCCGGATTGGCTCTGTGATAGCGCGTGCAGATCGAGCTCCAGTGAGATTCTAATAGAACGTCACCTCTGAGATTGCGAATGGCGGCAGGGAAGGGGACCATGGCATACAAATCATCCAACATCCGTTTCATATCATCCATGTTGATGAGATCTTCAAGCCTGTATCCTTCACCAACGACTGTCTCAGGTACTTCATTGTTCGGCGTCTTTGTCACTTCAAAATCCCCCAGGTGTTTCAATGGTCATCAAGAACCATGAGTGAGATCCGGCAGAAACGCACCATCGTCGCCTTGCCCCTAAATGCCCACTCCCCTTCAATGATTGACGCAACAATTATGCCACTTTGGACCACGGACATCTGTTGATCCACTGGTGATCGAAACGCGTATAATTCCAGTGAGATATGGATTTCTAAGGGAAGGCTGATCGGGGTGTGGAATTGTGAACTTAGCGGGCGGAATAGAAAGGAGAGAGTTTGTCAGATTCTTGACGTATCTGTCTCGGGAAGATGCATCTCCGTGCAGCCGCACTGCAATAGTTTAGAACCAATTGAATTTTCAGGAAATATCCATAAATCGTGTCGTTGACTTGTGGTTTCGTCTGTGCTTAAGTGAGTCCGGGATTATGGCATAACCGCGCAGAGGAGAAGGCAATATGGAACGCGTTCCCGTAAGAACCAAGATCTGGTTTGCGCCTAATTGGCTTGAAGGAAAGCAGGTGTCAGTAAGGGCCTCTAAAGAGCTGTCCTGACACCTGAACACTGACACCTGACACCTGTTTTTCAGTGCAGTTCCATAGGAGGAGAGTCGAAATCGAAACCGAAATTGGGATCGGTATCGAAAGGCCTGGCACGTAAATCAAGAAAGCCGATACCGATTTCGATCCCGATATCGATGGCGATTAATCAAACGCTTGAGCCCTTAGGAGCATTCCACTCTTTTTGGAGATGATCCTTGAAAGGAGAACGGAAATGACAGCAAAGACCTATGATGCAATCGTTATCGGGGCAGGTCCGGGGGGGTCTTCCTGTGCGGCGCTGCTGGCGAAAAAAGGGATGAAGGTGCTTCTGGTTGAGCAGAACGATCGTCCCGGCGGAAAAGCCATGAGTGTGTCCAACCGCGGATTTGTCCACGAGCTCTGGCCGGTGACCGGTGGTCCGAGAAACAACAGCCGGTTTGAATCGGTTCTAAAAGCGCTGGATCTTGCGCCGGAATTGGCGGACCCGGAAATCTACGCCACCTTGCACTATCGCAATGCGTCGGGGCAATACATGCCCTATGTGCAGCCGCTGCCAAACAGTCCCCGTTCCCAAAGCCTGGAGAATCTGTTCCGACTATTGCCCTGGCTTGAGCTTACTCCTGCGGAGATGGAAGGATTTACACAGTTTGCGGCTGACAATGCGGCGCTCACCCCCGAAGATATCGATGCCCTGGACGACATCAGCTATCATGATTACCTGACCCGGTATGATATACCCCAGGCGGTTTATAGCTATATGGCGGCCCAGTGCAATGTCCTGTTTGTTGTTCCCTTTGACCAGCTGGCAGCGTCAGAAGCCGTAAGAACCATGCAGGAGATGTCCACAGATGGGGCCGGTTTTTATCATATGGGTGGATACGGATCTCTCTTTCAGAAATATACCGATGCCTTCGCACGTCTCGGTGGCGATGTGATCATGGGTTCAAAGGTGGAAAGGATTCTGATCGAAGAGGGTAGGGTGAGGGGCATTGAAACCGGCGAAGGGTCGTTCCATGCGCCTATCGTTGTCAGTAATGCGGGCATACACCCCACTGTTTTGAAACTGGCAGGAGAAACGCATTTTGAGACGGATTATATCGACTATGTGAAGGGACTGGTTCCCTCCCTTGCATTGATGGGGATCCGCTATTTTCTCGATGAACCGGTTCTGGAGGGAGCCTTTCATATCGCTTTTTCCGATAACAGCTATATCGATACGAAACGCGCCCAACGGGCAGCTGCCGGAAACGTGCCGGAGGATCTGCTTATTTTCGTGACCATCCCTTCCAACTATGATCCGGGTCTTGCACCGGTAGGAAAGCAGTGTCTGCTGGTTTCCACCTTGTGTCCGCCGGATCCTCAAATGGACAACACACAGAAGTGGTGGGACAAGATAGAAGAGCAGGTCGCACAAATCTGGCCGGAGATCCCCGGACATGTCGAATCCAAAGAGCGCTACGGTGCGCGGCATGTGTCTGCATCCACCCGGGACCAGGTACTGCCGGGTATCGGCGGGGAGTGTATCGGCCTGGCCCAGATCGTGGGCCAATGTGGCCGACACAAGCCCTCACCGGAAGCACCGATCCGCGGTCTTTTCTACGTGGGGTGCGATGCAGGTGGATACGGGTGCGGCACCCACCAGGCCGTAACATCCGGCTGCAACGTGGCGGATATTGTGTTTGGGTATCATGGGGAGAGTAAGGGATAGGTGTCGGGTTTCAGGCTTGCGCCGTTCCGGCTTGAAGGGATGCAGGTGTCAGGTGTCAGTGTTCAGCGTTCAGTTTCTATTCGATGTTCATTTTTTGTTTCACCACGGATTCTCACGGAATCTCACTGAAAGGAAAACATCACAAGCTTTCAATCGCAGTTTCTGTGATTTATTCCGTGCTCTTTCCGTGGTCAGAAGAATGTGTCAGTGTTTGGAGCTACGCCCGATCCGGCTTGTCATGCGCTTCCATATACATCCTCAATACGGCATTCATACGGGTCTGATATCCAGCGCCATGAGATTTAAACCAGTCCAGAACATCAGAGTCCAGTCTGATAGAGATCAATGGCTTGGTTTTGGGCATGCGCAGTTCTCCTTTCTTGAAGAATTCGCTGTCAAGTGGTGGAATATCCGAATAGTCAATATCCGAATCTGACATGC
>JAZFSW010000165.1:0-2740 GCA_036446375.1 Desulfobacterales bacterium
TTTCGATGCACGGTTAAGGGTTTTCGTGAGATCAACCACATACGGTCCATCTGGACTGAAGGATACATAGTAGCGGTCGCCTTTGGCCACGACAATTTCCCGTTCACCATCCAATGCAATTACCGCCGGCGTCTGGCGTACCGGCAGCTTTTCGCCTGCTTCAAATATCCGGAAGGATTCTACCGGTATTGGCCGGATGCGACCCGGTGCAATCGGTGCCCTGACGGTCTGCCCTCCCGGTCCCACGGCAATATACAGGCCTTTTCCCGCATCTGCCGGCACGTGACACAGATAGCCCCCCAGGGACGAAAACCCGATATTGCCCGGTTCCGCGCGGGTCAGGAAGACCTCACTCAATGTGGCTTCATCCCATATGGCACGGGATCCGACAAATTCAGCCTTTGAGATCACGACATCGACCAGCGCACTATCGACAAAGCCGGTATCGTCCCATATCTCCAAACGGGGTGCACGGATCACCACCTCATCCAGAGCGCCGCTTTCCTGAGCAATCACCCCGGCGGCGATTCCGGCCAGGGTGCCTTCGGCCATGGTACAAAACGCATTGTTGGTACCCGTGGCAACGGAAAGCAGCGGGGTTGTCCCGCTTGATTTGGCGACGACCCGATTGGTGCCGTCTCCCCCAAGAGTAACGATGCAGGCGACACCCATCCGGTTCAGCTGTTCCGCTGCCCGGGTGGAATCGTCCTGGTTATTGCCCAGGATCATATCGAGGAAAGAGACATTCATGGACAAGGGCAATCGATCCAGCGCCCGGTTTCCAATTCCGGAAGCATCGGGCATCATGGATACATCCTTGATTCCCATGGAGTCGATCCCGAGCAGTATCCGCTTGAGCATATTTATTTTTTCATTGCTTGTCACCACCGAGCCATAGGCCACCAGTCGGCGAATGTCCTTTCCTGAAGCAGGATTAGCAATGATACCAACAGATTTCATGCAGGTCTCCGGTCTATAGGGTGGTAATTGTAACAGCTCGTTCGGGTTCCAGTGTTCAGTGTTCAGGTGTCAGGCCAGCCTTCGGCTGACTTAGGAGCTCCAAAGCCCCTTAACTGAACGCTGAACACTGAACACCCGAAACCTGAACCTATAAACCCTGAACCCAGAACCCGTGAACGGTTTACGATCAGGGATTAATCACGACCTTGACGCTGGTCTCGACATTTACCTGGGTATCGAAGGCTTCCTTGGCCTGATCCAGGGGAAATTCGTGGCTGATAATGATCTCTCGGTCCACCGCCTTTGTCTCGAGAAGCTCAATGGCTCGAAGGGTTCCTTCGGGGGTGGCACCGAAGGAACCGATAATCCGGATCTGCTTGCCGACAAAAGCGGACATCTCCAGGGTTACCGGTGCCTCAAACACACCGTGGACGACCACGCGTCCGGTTTGCGGCCGAACGATATTGATTGCCTGTTGAAGGACCGGTGGTTCAGGCCGGTCTTTGATCAGCCCGACACAATCGTATGCGATGTCCACAGCGGGCATCGAAATCCCGGGCATCATTGCCATGGGAACGGATCCGGCGATATCAAGGGCCTTCTCAAGAACATTGTCGGTAGCGGCATTGATCGTATCGTCTGCGCCAAGGGTTCTTGCCATCTCCAAACGTTTATCCGACACATCCACGGCGATAACCATCTTGATCCCCAGATCCAACGCTTTCAAACATTGGACGACCCCGAGCCCGATGATCCCCGCCCCGAAGACAATCGCTGTCTCGTCCTTGCCGGGGGACCCTTTCATCACCGCATGAACGGAGTTAGCCAGGGGTTCCAGTGTGGCGGCTGTTTTGTAGGAGACCGAATCCGGAATCTTATACACATTTCCCCCCGGCCAGGCGGGCGTTACCGGGACATACTCGGCCATCCCTCCCATAGCATAGGCCACCACCCTGTCCCCAACGGCAAGGTTCTGCACCTGATCGCCGACTTCAACGATATCGCCGCTGAATTCGTGCCCGGGAATCTGGCCGCCATCGGATTGCCGGCAGAGCTGTGGTGTAAAGAGGCCGAGTTTATACATATGCAGGTCCGAGCCACAGATCCCGCATGCCCGAACACGAATCAGAATTCCCTCCGGACCGATGGTGGGTTTATCGACGCTTTCCGTCGTTATATTCAGTGGACTGTGGTAAATCGCCGCTTTCATATGGCCCCCTTTCCCCTTAGGATGGTTTGAGAATGATGTCCCGAAATTAATAACATTGGGTGTGGACCCTCGTCAACCGCTTCCCCTGAGAAGTTGCCCGAAATGAAGAAACCAATGGCCGTAACCTCACTGCAATTTGCTGCGTTCCGCATATGTTTGACAAATCGGTGGAAATATTTAATATATCCATGTCTCGATATTGCTTGTCCCGTCTTCACACTGTATTTGGTCCCCATAACCTCCGAAGGAATGATCGCGTGGCGACAGAAGACATTAAACGCAAAATATCAGCTATCCTCAGTGCAGATGTCGCTGGTTACAGCCGCCTCATGGAAGAGGACGAGGTGGTCACGGTCCAAACCGTGGAATCGTACCGGAAAGCGGTCTCTGCGCTCATCGAGCAACACAATGGCCGGGTCGTAGACTCTCCCGGTGACAATTTGCTGGCTGAGTTTGGCAGTGTTGTAGATGCCGTTCAATGTGCCGTTGAGATCCAGCATATAATCAAAGCCAAGAATGCCGGCCGTCCGGTAGCCCGGAGAACGGAATTTCGTATAGGAATCAACCTGG
>JAZFSW010000166.1:0-3943 GCA_036446375.1 Desulfobacterales bacterium
TGTCTTTATGATATTCATAATTTCTCCTATGGCTAAAGCTGTAATTTAAGATAGCACGAATGCATGAAAAGTCAAGGGTCCTTTCGGCAGGCTCAGGCAAGGGGGGAAGTGGTGGTCAGCGGTCAGAGATCAGACGTCAGAGGCTATTGGTTCCTCATTCAGATTGGAGATTACGAGAAGCGATTGTCCTGATTTGCAGATATCGACTATTCTGGGAGGTCCTGGCTAAATCTGCACCTATCGGTACTGAACTCAGGCCATCGAAACAGATAGGGGAGAATACGATCGTAAATGTGAAACCTCTCAGATAGCGGAAAGGGGGTTTGAGTTGGCGTCTGACTATTCGGATATGGCGGGTCGGGGTGGTTTGGATATCTTATCAACAATCCCCGTTGTACTCACACCTTCTATAAGCTCAACGATCTGCACTTTCCCGCCGTAGGATTCCACCAGGTCTCTTCCAACGATGGTCTTCGCTTGATAATCCGATCCTTTAACCAGAATATCCGGCTTTAGAATCTCTATGATATCCAGCGGAGTGTCCTCGGTAAAGATGACGACGCTATCCACGCTTGAAAGGGCAGCGAGAAGCTCAGATCGGTCATCTTCCGAGAGAATCGGACGATCCGGTCCTTTCAGTCGGGATATGGATGCATCTGAATTCAGGCCCACGATCAGTCTGTCACCCATATCCTTTGCCTGGTGGAGCAGGCTGATATGTCCGGGATGGAGCAGGTCAAAACAACCATTGGTGAAAACGATCTTTTCACCCGCAGCCCGCCAGGCCTGCACCTGTAACCGGGCGGCATCTATCCCGGCTATCTTCCTTGATCTGCAATGCTTCGAATCAACACCATTCATTCGAATGACCGCATCCAGTTCCTCCCGGCGAATCGGCTGGGTTCCTAGTTTTGTCACCACGATACCGGCGGCTTCATTGGCGATGACTGCTGCTTCGGGAAAGGTGTAACCACCGGCAATCGTCGCACCGAGAGTGGCAATCACCGTGTCGCCCGCACCGGAGACGTCGTATACCTCCCGTGCTTTGGCCGATATCATCAGTGGTGTTCCCTCAGAGCCGACCAGGCACATCCCCTTATCACCCCGTGTTACGAGAAGGTTCTCAAATTGAAAACGATCGCGAATGGTTTGGGCGGATGAGACCAGCCAGGCATCTTCCTCATCGGTTTCCTGAGGATATCCGACGATCCTTGCCAGCTCGGAAATATTGGGGGTCACACAGGTGGCGCCCCGGTAGCGTTCCCACTCTCCCCCTTTGGGGTCCACCAGGACAGGTATGTTGGATTTCCGGCACAGGGAGATGATCTCTTCAGTGATGCCTGCGGTCTGGAAAATCCCCTTGCCGTAATCGGAAAGGATGACCGCATCCGATTGAGACATCGTCATCTCAATTCGCGTCAGCAGTTTGCTCTGAACCTCAGTATCGAGTAAACGCGTTTCTTCTTCATCCAGTCTTATCAATTGCTGTTTCTGGGCGATGATTCGGGTTTTAGCTGTAGTCGAGAAAGCGTCTTCAACGAGAAGGGAATTCCCTATTCCTTTTTCGGTCATTAGCGTCATCACTCTTTTCCCGGTTTCATCGGAGCCACATGTGCCGATCAGTGTGACATGGCATCCCAAGCCGGAAAGGTTTGCTGCCACATTCCCCGCACCTCCGAGGACTTCGGATCTATCCGATACACGAACAACCGGCACCGGTGCTTCGGGCGAAATACGCTGCACGGCTCCCCAGAGATACCGGTCTAGCATGACATCGCCAATAACAAGGACGGTTGCCTGGGATAACGCGTCTATATTCAAAGGGTTGCTCATATATCTGGATCATCTCCTAGAGAGTTGAACGATCGTAAGGATTCTAGGGTTCAAGGGGTCGAGGGTTCGAGTGTTTCTCACCCATTCGGACGGCATTACGCCGCCGCCTCGTGAATCGCTGCTGCAAGCAACGGAATCATAATCTCATGGTGACCGGTAATCGAATAGCCCACGCCTTCGGATAAGACGGGACGTTGAACGACGTTCACAGTGGGTCGATAGTGTTGAATCATATCAAAATTGGCCGTTACGAAACCGGACACATCCGATGCCAAGTTTCGGGCAACAGCCAGACATTTAAGGAAGACCTCCGGCAATATTACGGCGCTGCCAACATTCAATACCACCCCTCCATCGCCAAGTCTTGAAACACTATGGCAAAGAATGCGGAAATCTCTCAGGGATGCTTCTCCTATGGCTGCACCCTTTGCGCTTGCGTGCTGATGGACGATATCTGTTCCCAGAGCAACGTGAAGGGTGTAGGGAATATTAAGATGATAGCATTTGGCGAGAAGCGATCGTTGGTGGATATCCGCATCGGTATCCAGCAACATCGCCCCGAGCGCTTCACCGAAGCCTTCCCCCTGTCTTTGCGCTCGCACGGCAGCCCCATTTATTACGGCCGCGGTATCAGCCGCCATACCGAACGAACCATCTTCAAGCTGTTCTGAAACATCCTCGGATGTATGATTGAAGCAAGCCAGCTCGGTGTCATGGATCGCGGCAGCTCCGCTGGATGCAAAATGGGTGACAAATCCTCTCTCCGCCAGATCGGCGAGTATTGGTCTACACCCGGTCTTAATCACGTGACCACCCAGCATCATGATGATTGGCTTGTTTCTTTCCCTGGCGTCGACCACCGCCTGTGCGACGGCTTCCAATTCCTTTGCTTTCAAGATCGGCGGCAGGCTTTTGAGAAACTGCCCCATCGTCATCCCCTCATGGGGTGGCTTGGCTTCCTCCTCGGCTCTCACGGTAGAGGATCGGTCTGTAGCCGAATACGTTCGAATTCTTGAGAGATCAATCTCGTTGTAGCGTGTCATTTGCTTAGTTTATGCTTTCTCAAGAGATTATCTTGCCACCAGGCACTGCGGCGCTAAAGCACCCAGGCACGAAGTTATGCAATCAAAAGTCATTCCTGGTGTCTTTGTGCTTTGACGCCGTAGTGCTATTGCGCAGTGGTGCTTTCGCGCCTCCCCATGGCTGTTTTTTCCGGTTTGTCCGGTTAGGATGTGGAATCCTTTCCACACCCAGAGAACACGAAATCATAAAAGCAAGAAATGTGCCAAAACATGATGACGATTTTGCACAGGTAATTGAGATGGACCGATTGAGATGTAATGCGATGTCCCTGTCTCTTCACTCCCCTTCGCTTGCAGCGGAGACTTTTCCCTTGGACCCTCGGATCCTCAGGAACCATCCGGCTCTTGAGGAGGCAATCTATAAGAATGAAATAAGAAACGGGTGCTGAAAGAAATGGACTATAGCGGTGTATCCCGTTGATAAGTAAGCCGATGGTCTCGTTGGGAGGATAAATCCAGGTGATCACCCAAAATTATTTCATTATTTTTTCTAAAGTTTTCTGTACTTGTTCCGATGATTACTCTGAATGAAACTTTAATTTAGATCAATCGCAGTTGAAAGGTGCGATCATGGTAATCTCAACATATCAGGTAAATAATGTTCTCAGGGTCTACAAGGGCCAACTCCGCCAGGGGAAAATGGCGACACAGTCGGATGTCACAGCGAATCGTGCACCGGATAAGATAAATATCTCCGCCGAGGCGAAACGCATGGCCGTTATTGATAAGGTTGCCGGTGATATTTACAATAAGATTACACAGCATGGACCCAACGGCAGTGTTGAGAAAGAGGTGTTTCAGAAACTCGAAAATCAATACGGTGGCCATCTGGCTATCGCCAAAGAGGACGCAAACGGGTTGCTCTTTAAGGAAATTGATGAGAGAGGCGAAACGGTGCATTTCCTTTCGCTTGAAGATTCGAAGTTCCTGAGCCATGAATTGAAAGCCATTACCAAAGAAACGGTTGATAAGAATATGTTCTAGGTGTAGTATGGAGGAATCATGAAAATCGACGACAAAATGATCCA
>JAZFSW010000167.1:0-4123 GCA_036446375.1 Desulfobacterales bacterium
AGGCCACTATTCTGGCCAAGCTGGAGGCCTTCAATCCTGGTGGCAGTGTCAAGGACCGCATCTGTCTGGCAATGATAGATGCCGCCGAGCGCGAGGGCCTCATCCACCGGGGGAAAACTACTATTATCGAGCCGACCAGTGGCAATACCGGCATCGGTCTGGCCTTTGTTGCTGCTGCCCGGGGATACAAGCTCATCCTGACCATGCCCGATACCATGAGCATTGAACGACGCAAATTGCTCAAAGTTCTCGGCGCCGAACTGGTTTTGACTCCCGGGGCCAATGGAATGAAAGGCGCCATCGAAAAAGCGGAAGAGATTCATGGGGAAAACCCGGGTAGCTTTATGCCTCAGCAGTTCAACAATCCGGCCAATCCGGAAATCCACAGGCAGACAACCGCGGAGGAAATCTGGAACGATACCGGTGGGGATTTTGATCTTTTTGTGTCCGGCATCGGCACAGGGGGAACCATAACCGGATGCGGAGAAGTCTTTAAGAAGCGGAATCCGGATATAAAGATCTTTGCTGTAGAACCGGATGAATCTCCCGTGCTGTCCGGCGAGGGCCCCGGTCCCCATAAAATCCAGGGAATTGGCGCAGGTTTTGTTCCCAATGTCTTGAATACCGAGATATACGATGAGGTCGTCCGGGTAAATTCAGAGGATTCCGCCGAGATGGCCCGAAGGCTGGCCAAAACAGAGGGATTACTCGTCGGCATATCATCCGGCAGCGCGGCCTTGGCCGGATATCGCCTGGCACAACGGGAAGAAAACAAAGGAAAGACCATCGTGGTGATCCTTCCGGATTGCGGGGAAAGATATCTTTCCACCTGGATCTTTGAAGAGGAATAGGTGCCGGTTTACTGGCGCATCCCACTATCTGCCGTCTGCCCCAAGCAGCGGGCCGGCAGCATGGACAAAACTGATATCGATAAGGAGAATGGCACATGACAGACAATTACAGATTTGAGACACTGGCCTTGCACGCGGGCGCAACCATCGACGAAACCACCTCCAGAGGCGTTCCCCTTTACAGAACAAGCTCCTATGTCTTCAAAAGCACTAAGAACGCGGCGGATTTATTTGCATTGAAAGAGCTCGGTAACATTTATACCCGGATTATGAATCCAACCCATGCGGTGCTGGAGGAAAGAATGGCCGCTCTGGACGGCGGCGCAGCGGCTCTCGCCCTGGCATCGGGAACATCGGGTGTCTTTTATTCTGTGATCAATATCTGCGGCCTCGGTGACGAAGTGGTTTCTGCCAATAATCTCTATGGCGGCACCTACACCATGTTCAACAGTATTCTGCCTGAAATGGGAATCAACGTAAAATTTGTCGATCCCCTGGATCCGGACAATTTCGAAAAAGAGATCAATGATCGCACCCGAATGCTCTTTGTGGAAACCATCGGCAACCCGGTACTCGATGTGGTGAATATGAAGGCAATATCAGAGATCGCCAAGAAGCATAATATCCCCCTGGTGGTCGATGCTACCTTTACCCCCCCTTACCTCTTCCGGCCCATTGAACACGGTGCGAACATCGTTATCCATTCGCTGACGAAATGGCTGGGAGGACACGGCACCGGCATCGGCGGCATCGTGGTAGACGGCGGGAAATTCGACTGGACAGATAAGAAATTTCGGTTGTATAACGAACCCGACGCTTCGTATCATGGCGTAAGATACGCCACCGATCTCGGTGAATCGCTGACCCCCATCGCCTTTTGCATGCGAATGCGGCTTGTTCCCTTGAGAAACCTCGGTGCCTGTATCAGTCCTGACAATGCATGGATGTTTCTCCAGGGGATAGAAACACTACCACTACGGATGCAGCGACATTGCGAGAATGCCATGACCGTTGCCAAGCATCTGTGCAAACAATCCAATGTCAACTGGGTGAGATATCCGGGACTAGAAGACGATCCGGCCTATGAGAACGCCTCGAAACAATTTCAAAACGGCTTTGGCGGCATGGTGGTCTTCGGCATCGAAGGGGGTAGAGAGGCCGGTGAGACGTTTATCAACAGCCTGAAGCTCATCTCTCACCTTGCCAACGTGGGGGATGCAAAAAGTCTCGCGATCCATTCTGCCAGCACGACCCATTCACAGCTGTCGGAAGAAGAGCAGCGCGAAGGGGGCATTACACCGGATCTGGTAAGACTTTCCATCGGTATTGAAAACATCGATGATATTATCGAGGATATCGACCAGGCACTGGCGGAAGCGGCAGCGTAGGGTTTGCAGCGAACCCCAGTAGTAGGGGGGATGAACGTCGAACATCGAACGTCCAACGCCGAATTTTGAATAAGGTATACCATCGTACATAGCACTCACCATCAAGTGCTATGTACGATGACTATTAAAGGCCTACTTCACCATCTTGACAATCAGATGGCCGCCACCCCTTCGCAGTACATACATCCGGATCGCTTCGTCCTTCTTGATCTCCCGGATCGCGTCCTTGTAGTCATCGACCGTTTGAATGGGTCTGTGATTAATCTCTTTGATGATATCACCGATCCGCATCTCTGCTTCTGAGCCTTTGCTCCCTGGACTGATTCCCATAACGATCAGGCCTTCAGTTTCAGTAAGATTGAAGCGCTGGGCAACGCCCGGTGTTATTTCTGCTACCTTAATGCCAAGATTATCCTCCGAATTCTCTCGCCGGATTCCCCGTGCGACCCGTTTGCTGTCATCCCTTTGGCCGATCTTCACTTTGAAGGTCTTGGTTGTTCCTCCCCGATATACCGTAATGCGGGCTACATCCCCGACACCGATATCGGCAATGAGGGCGGTGAGCTCACGGCTCTTTCCCATGGCCCTGCCATTGATGGAAAGAATAATATCGTTTGCCCGGATACCGGCCTCATCGGCGGGATCACCGGGGAAAACACGATTCACCAGTACCCCTTTTCGATCCTTCAGGCCATAGTATTCTGCCAGTTCATCGCTGACATTCTGGATCGCCACCCCCAGCCAACCCCGGGTGACCCGGCCATGGTCTTTGAGTTGCCGGATGACCCCCTTGGCAAGATTGATGGGAATGGCGAATCCGATTCCCTGGCCGCCGGCGGAAATTGCGGTATTGATTCCCACCACCTCCCCCTTCATATTGAGCAGCGGACCACCACTGTTTCCGGGGTTGATGGACGCATCGGTCTGGATAAAATCATCATAGGGTCCTGAGCCAATCACACGACCTTTGGCGCTGACGATCCCCGCGGTAACCGTATGGTCCAATCCAAAGGGATTACCGATAGCCACAACCCATTGACCGACTCTGAGCGCCTCGGAATCACCGAAGTGTATCACGGGCAGGTCCCGATCGGGCTGAATCTTTATCAGGGCCAGATCCGTCGTTGAATCCCGGCCGACGACTTCCGCCTCATATTCCTTTCCATCGGTCAGGATCACTTTGACCGTGTCCGCATTCTTGATGACATGATCGTTGGTTACGATAAAACCATCTTTACCGATAATAAATCCGGATCCAAGGCTTCGCTGCCTGAACTCCCGCTGACTGCCGCTGCGACCACCGAAGAATCGATCAAAGAATTCCTTCATTTCCTCATCATTTTGGTGGGGACCCAGGAAATGGGGTGAGCCACGACCGCCGCCCTTGATGATCGTGATGGTACTGATGTTTACCACGGTCGGGCTGGCCATCTCTGCAAGCGCGGTAAAGCTCTCGGGAACCCCCGGTTCTGCTTGTACCGCAGGGGACATCCAGACCGTTGAAACCAGTGCAATTCCGGTGACAACAGCCACCGCATAGGAAATCGCCTTTCGTCGCCGAATGGCCGGTTTATGGTCGATAGACTGCATATGTTACTCCTTTCGGATCTTCTCCAATCAAGTTGGAGAGTAGGCTCCAGACGCTTGTGAGGTATTATTCGTTTGGCGTTCCTTTCGCCGGCAATCCACCGGACGAACCGGAAAACCAGAAATCGTTATTTTCTACAGGGTCGTAGAATCGATAGCCTTTAGCGGTCTTAACCATTGGCGAAAATCTCATCTCCCCCCGTTCATGGGTCAACCGGGCGGCCGTCATGATGGTCCCGAGAGCAACACCATGTTTCTTGATCGCCTGTTTGCCATAAGCGGAACACGACGGCACCA
>JAZFSW010000168.1:0-5432 GCA_036446375.1 Desulfobacterales bacterium
TGCAGAAATGGTAACGGTTGAATTCAATATCGAAGGGGATCCGAGGCCGGATCTTCTGGATATGGCGATAGAAATTTGCCCGGATCAATGCACCCTTGTTCCCGTAGAGCCGGGCGAGGTAACATCACATCACGGGTTTGACATGGAAAAAGATGGAAAGATCCTCCGTCCGGCCATCGAACGCCTGAAGGCAGCGGGAATCCGGGTCAGTCTCTTTATGGATGCCGTTGCTGAGAATATGGCAGGTGCTGCCGAGGTGGGAGCAGACAGGGTTGAGTTGTATACCGGCCCCTATGCAGCGGCCGGTACTGAAGCCGATATTGCCAACGAATTTGCCAAGCTGCGTGATGCTCACGATGCCGCTTTTGATGCGGGTCTTGAGCTCAATGCCGGCCATGACCTGAATCTTGGCAACCTGCCCCGACTGCAACCGCTTCAAGAAATCAAAGAAGTCTCTATCGGTCAGGCGATTATTTCCCACGCACTGTATGTCGGGCTTACCCAGGCCGTCTTTGATTACCGAAAGGCCTGCGGACAAGACACGCCGTAGCCTGCAACCGCTTGGATCTCCCAATGTAAAAGGCTTACCGCCCGCTTCACTTGTTGCCCCGAGGTGCTGTTTCTTCGTTGCCATCCTGAAAAGCTCGCAGATAGGCGTCCCATTCCATTGGTAGGAGTTGCTTTTTTGCCGTGTTGCATGCTTTACAGGCCGGAACCACATTTCCCCGGGTGCTTTTACCGCCGCGGGCAACAGGTACCACATGATCCATCGTCAGATCGCCGGGAGAAAAGGATCGTTCGCAATAGGAACATAAGCCCTTTGCCAGCCGGCGTTTCCACCATTGGGACCGCCGCAGGTCTCTGGCAACCCCACGTTCCCGGTTGATATCCGTCCCCTCCAGATCGTAAGCAAAGGGTTCTGGTTTGCGCCGTCTTGCCATAGGAAATTCAGTATCCGAACTTTCGCAAAGCCTTGGTATCCTGGCTCCAGTTCTTCTGGATCCTGACAAAGAGCTTTAGAAACACCCGGGATTCCAGCATTGTCTCGATATCTTTCCGGGCATCTTCACCGATTCTTTTCAATTTGCTCCCGTTTTTCCCGATCAACATCCCCTTTTGAGAATTGCGCTCCACATGTATGGTGGCATAGATCGTTGTCAGGTTCTTCTTCTTTCTCGTGAAGGAGTCCACCGTTACGGCCGTGGAATAGGGAATCTCCTGACCGGTGAGGCGAAACACCTTCTCGCGGACGATTTCGGCAACAATAAAGCGTTCCGGTAGATCGGTCAGGCTGTCCTCCGGGTAGTAGGGAGGACCCGGCAGAAGGTTGTTTTCGATGGTCTCAAGGAGGGTTTCGATCTGTGTTCCTTCTTTCGCCGATATCGGGATGATGGCCTGAAAGGGAAACACTTTTTCCCAGCTGTCGATGAGGGTAAGAAGCATTGGCTTCTTTACCAGGTCAATCTTATTCAGAGCAAGGATCGCCGGTCGATTCAGCGATACAAGGGAGTTGATGAGGATTTTTTCAGAGGCAGGATCCGAATCGGCTACATCAAGTACCAGCAAGATAAGGTCGACATCTTTCAGGGCCGCCATGGCCGCTTCTACGATTCGGATGTTCAATTCTCTTTTTGCCGGGTGAATTCCCGGGGTATCGAGAAAAACAATCTGGGAAGCAGTCCTGTGGCTGACCCCCAGAATCCGGTTCCGGGTCGTCTGGGGTTTTTTCGATGTGATAGATATCTTTTCCCCGAGGATCCGGTTCAAAAGTGTCGATTTTCCCACATTCGGCGCACCGGCAATGGATACAAACCCGGATTTGAAATGTCGCTCGTCGTTATTCATCTGAACCTCTAGGCCCCCGGAGGAGAAATGCCTCAATCCTTGCCCAGACATTTTCTTTCCCCGCGCGTGTTTTGGCGGAAAAGAGGATGAGTTCCGCTTTGTCAACAAAAAGGACCTTTGCGATATCCTGGTGTTGTTTCGCCAGCTTTGTTTTCTTTAGTTTGTCGATTTTGGTGAGCACAAGGAGCCTTGGGACCTCAAAGTGTTCCAGCCAGGCCAGCATATCGAGCTCTTCTGCCCGGGGTGTTCGGCGAATATCCATGATCAGGACGACACACCTCAGGGTCTCCCGGGTCTGAACATAGGTTTCCACCATGGGGCCCCATGTCTTTTGCACCGAGGCCGGTACCTTGGCATAGCCATATCCGGGTAGATCCACAAGCGAAAATTGTGCATTGATATCGAAAAAATTGATCAGCTGGGTGCGCCCCGGCGTCGAACTGGTCTTTACGAGACGTTTTCGGTTGACCAGGGTATTGATCAGGGAAGACTTTCCCACATTGGACCGGCCGGCAAACGCGATTTCCGGCAGCAGGCGTGGCGGATAGTCCGGCGGCTTGACCGCACTTTTTATGAATTCAGCAGATTTTATTATCATCACGTATCCGTTGTGCGTTGAAAAAGAGGCTATACAGCAGTAAATAGAGGTTCAGGTTTGCGCCTCTTCGGCTTGAAAAGACGCGGATGTCAGGTATCCGGGATAGAAGCTTGAGGTGTTCTTTCCTGACACCTGAACACTGACACACCTGGCACCTCAAATGAAACGCACATCACACAACACGATCCCCCGTGGAAGCCACTTTCGCCCTTCAGGTAGCTTCTCAATAAGTTCTGGCAATCCCCACGATATCAGACTTTCCTGGATTCCCGCCTTCGCGGGAATGACTTGTGCTATTGGAATATTATCTCTCTTCTGTCATTCCTGCGCAGGCAGGACACGAAGTGAAGCGTAGCGCTCATCCAGGTGTGTGCCCAGGCTCATTGAGAAGTTACCCCTTCAGTCTTTAACCTATTGCTTTGCTAGAATATACCGTTCCAACCGGTCCATCCCCACCTTGATGTTCTCAAGAGAATTGGCGTAGGAAAACCGCAGATACCCCTCACCGTTTTCTCCGGAATCGATCCCGGGAGACACACCCACATGGGCTTTTTCGAGAATGTCAAAGGCCAGCCGATAGGAATCGCCGGACAGGTGTTTCGCATTGGCGAAAACGTAAAACGCACCGGTGGGTTCAACGGTTACGCCGAAGCCCATCGCTTTGATTCGACCCAGGATATATTGCCGTCGCTTGTTGTAGGTCTGGCGCATCTTTTCCAGATCGTCGTCGGCATCTTTCAATGCGGCCACACCAGCCCATTGTATCATTGAATTGGCGCAGATGAAGAAGTTTTGCTGGATTTTTTGTATGGGCCGGATAAAGGGCTCGGGTGCGATGAGATATCCCAGCCGTAGACCGGTCATGGCGTGGCGTTTTGAAAACCCGTTTAAGACAAAGGCATTGTCGGTGAATTCCAGGATGGAGTGCGCCGTTCCCTCATAAACCAGGCCATGGTATATTTCATCGGATATGATGTAGGGGGGTCCCGATGTCGGGGACAGTGCTGCGATGGCCTTCATGCGGTCTCCGGACAACAGATTGCCCGTTGGATTGGACGGTGAATTGATGACAATTCCCGCTGTTCGGGCGGTAATTTCCTTTTCAATCGCTTCCGGCCGGTATTGAAAGCCGTCTTCTTCGTACACCGGTATCGGTACCGGTTTGCCCTGAAAAAACGTGATGAAATTCGGATAACACGCATAATGCGGATCCGAGAGAATGATTTCATCATCCCTTTCAAGCAGTGCCGAGAACAGCGACATCATCGCAGGCGAAGTTCCCGAAAAGATGACGACCCGATCGGGATTTACCGACACATCGTAGGTGTCGGAATAGTGCCGGCTCACCGCTTCCCGGAGTTCCAGCAAACCGAGGCTGTGGGTGTAATGGGTATGACCGGCATCCAGAGCGCTGCAGGCCGCCGCTTTGATGCATGCCGGTGTGTCAAAGTCCGGCTCCCCCACCTCCAGGTGGATGATATCGATACCTTCCCGCTCCATCTCATGGGCCTTTTCCAGCACGTCCATGACAATGAAAGACGATATGTCCCTGGCACGTTTCGATATCATCCTTGAAACCCTATACCCCGTTCCGGATAGACCGGAAAGATTGCCACGAAGGCACGAAGACACAAAGGCGGGGTGTTTTCATAGAACTTCGTGCCTTCGTGGCCAGATTGTCCCTGGAAATGGAGCCAGTGCAGACATGATGTGGTTTCGACATAAGGATCAAACTACCTTATTCAGCGGATACTCGATGATTCCCTCAGCCCCTTCTTTGAGAAGGTTCGGTATGAGCTCCCGGACAACATCGATTCCCACCACCGTTTCCACCGAAAACCAATCGGACTGATACAGCGGCGAGACGGTGGGTGCATTAAGGCTCGGGAGCAACGCAACGATTTTCTCAAGGCAGCCTTCCGGCACATTCATTTTAAGACCCACGAGTTTTTCACCGAGAAGCGCCCCTTTCAGCAGCATCGCAATCTGCTCAAGCTTGTCTTTCTTGACCGGATTGCGCCACGCCGTTGGGTTGGCGATCAACTGAGTATTGGTCTGCATCATCTCATGGATGACGCGAAGACCGTGGGCTTTCAGAGTGCTTTCCGTTTCGGTTATCTCGACAATAGCATCCGCTAATCCGGAAACGACCTTGCCTTCGGTGGCCCCCCAGGAGAATTCGACCTCCACCGAGATGTTCTTTTCCGCAAAGTACCTTTTCGTGTAGTTCAGCAACTCAGTGGCAATTCTCTTTCCATTCAGATCTTCGAGGCTCCTTATTGGCGAGTCATAGAGAACCGCTACCACCCATCGGGCGACGCGGGAGCTGACCTTGGAATAGATAAGGTCGCTGACCACATGAACATCCGATTCGTTTTCAGCGATCCAGTCTTTACCGGTGAGCCCTGCATCCAGAGTGCCGCTTTCGACATATCTCGACATTTCCTGGGCTCTGCATATGTGACATTCGATGGACGCATCGTCTATTTCGGGGAAATAGCTTCTCCCATTGACATCGATCTTCCACCCGGAACGTTTGAACAGGGCGATGGTGGCAGACTGAAGACTTCCCTTCGGAATGCCCAGCTTCAATTTCTCATTCATCTTTGTACACCTCTTTGGGGTCAAATACCGGTTCGCCGATAATGGTGATGCCATCGTTATCACCCGTTACTTTCTGATGAAAGCAGCTGGAGTGTCCGGTATGGCATGCTGCGCCGCCGATCTGCTCGATTTTCAGCAGTACCGTGTCATTGTCACAGTCGATCCGGATCTCTTTTACAAGCTGCAGGTTTCCGGAGGCTTTGCCCTTTACCCAGAGTTCATTCCTGCTGCGGCTGTAATATGTGGCCTGGCCGGTAGAAAGGGTGGCTTCCCACGCCTCCTGGTTCATATAGGCCAGCATCAGCACCTCCCCGGACGCATGGTCCTGGGCGATAGCCGGTATAAGGCCGTCGGTTTTGTCAAAATCGAGTCCAATCATCCTTTT
>JAZFSW010000169.1:0-2986 GCA_036446375.1 Desulfobacterales bacterium
TCCTCATAGGCTTTCGTTTCCCTGAGTTTGCGAACCATATCGAAGCCGTCCATCTCGGGCATCAGGATATCGGTCAGGACAAGATCGATGTCCTGCTTGGCGGACCGTGCGTCTCCGGCCAGCACCAGGGCTTCTTTTCCACTGGCAGCTTCCAGGACAATACACTCCCACATTCTAAGATATTCGCAGAGCACATGTCGATAGGTCGGATTGCCGTCCACTACCAGCACCCGTTTGCCGGTGAGCTTGAAATCTTTCGGTAGTGGGGGGCCGGCGTCCACCTGCTCTTTCAGGCGGACGGTGAACCAGAAGGTGCTTCCTTCCCCTTTCTCGCTTTCAATACCGATATCGCCACCCATCAGGGAGGCAAGCTCTTTGGAGATGGCGGTACCCAGTCCCGTTCCCCCGAAGGTCCTTGTAATGGATCCGTCTACTTGGGTAAAGCTGTCGAAAAGATTTTCCTGCTTGTCTTTCGCGATGCCGATGCCGGTATCCTTGACGGCGAAACGGAGCAGCATCCCTTCGGTATCCTTTTCGGCCAACTCCACCCGGGTAGATATTGTCCCATCAGCAGTGAACTTCAGGGCATTGCCAATAAGATTATACAGGATCTGACGGATGCGCCCGGGATCACCGATCATCCTGGTTGGAATCTCCGGAGAAAGAAAGCTTGCGTATTCAAGTCCTTTCTTCTCGACCCTTCGCTTCATGGTGTATGTCACATCTTCAAACATAACGCTCAGATCAAAGGGGATCTCGTCAACATCAAGTTTTCCGGCTTCGATCTTGGAAAAATCGAGGATATCGTTTATCAGATGATACAGGTTGTTGGCTTCTTTCTCAATGGTCCGGATGGTCTCTTTCTGACCCGGATCGAGACCCATGTCCATTGCCAGATCGATCATGCCGATGATCCCGTGCAGCGGTGTTCTGATTTCGTGGCTCATCCGTGCCAGAAATTCCCGCTTGGCGATATTAGCTGCCTCGGTTGCCTCGTTTGCCTGGATCAGTTCCATCATGGTTTCCTGGTACTGCTCTTCAAGAATCTCCACTCTGTTCTTTATCTGTTCCTCCTGGACCTTGACGGCCTCCATCTTGCCTTGAAGGAGCTCTTCGGTCGTGTAAAGATCCACGCATAGCTGAATCCTTTCTGACACGAAATCTTCCAGGTGTACCTCGGGCTGTTGCGACGGCATGTTATAGATCAAGACCCCATCCAGCTCAGTGACCGGTACGGCCTGAACCATCGTTCCATCATGGAGCTGGTAATTGATCGGACGCTTTTCCCCATTTACCTTGTCCCGCAACTGGTCACAGATGTCTCTCGGCACAGGGGGTGCTTTGCCTGATACAATTGTTTCCCCGTGTCTCGGGACAAACACGAACGTGTCTTCCGGTAGATATTTCTCAAGCAGCTTGAGAAACTGGTCCGGCCTACTGTCCTGCTTGATATGGTCATCGAAGATATCATCAATAATATCCGCCGAATCAAATATATCAGATTCCATAGATCTCCTTGGCCTCTGTCATCTCATTCGGTATGCTTTTCACCAGAACTTTGAATTCCGCAGCCTTGTCGCGAACATATTGGGCCAGATCCGGCGAAAGCTCCTGTCGCATGCCGTGCATAGCAGGATACTTGAGTCTGCTGACGATATAATCGGAGATCTGGATCATGCCGCTCAAGGTCTCCGGTGATTCCCCGTTTCCGACATTGTGATGATCTCTGATGCCGGTTTGCACCTCCTCCGGAAGGCTCCATTCCTGGGCGATCGCATATCCAAGATCACAATGGTTGGTACCGATGATCTCTGTTTCATGCTCGGTGAAACTCCCGGAACCCTCCAGGTAGCTTTCGCAGGCATCGTAAAACAAATCCGGTGCAACCTGTTCCTCGATGATCATGCCGATATCATGGAGGATACCGCACAGATGCGCATCTTCACCCCGTTTTCGCAGGACGCGTTCCGAAATCATCTTGGCGCAAATGCTTACCGCGGCACAGTGGAGCCACAGGTCCACCCGTGAAAAAATATCCTCGTTGGCACCCTCTTCAAAAACATCTTTGACCGCCGAAATAACGATCAGGTTGTTCAGATTCTTCATGCCCACAAGGGCAACGGCCCTTGAAATGGATTCGACCTTCTGTCTCAATGCGAAATAGGAACTGTTCACCAGCTGCAGCAGGCGCAACACCAGGGTTGGATCGAGCCTGATGATCTCTTCAAACTGCTTCATCGTGCTGTTTGGATCCGCGATGAGCTGGTTCAGGCGAATCGCCACCTGGGGCAGGCTTTTCATGCCCTGGTATTTTTTGAGAATTGCTTCTGTTGTAGGCATAGGGCATAGGGCCTAGTGTTCAGGGTTCAGTGTTCAGCCCAGCCTCTGGCTTGAAGAGCGACCAGTTTAAGCAAACAAGAGACTTGATGGGCATGCAAAGAATAGATTTTCTCGCAAAGGCGCCAAGGTGCAAAGAAAAGATTGTTTAATATTAATTAGTTACCTTTGCGTCTTTGCGCCTTTGCGAGAGATTCTTCATAGCTATAACGGCATTGCTGCGATTGGGTCTCATATGAGGGTTCAGGATGGGGCTCACAGCGGATAACGCAGCCGAAGGCTGCCCTGACACCTGAACACTGACACCTGAAGCCTTTGGTTTGGCTTCGTCTCAGGACGCCGGGGCTGCCTCAAAGGTGATGCCGCAGACCTCGATGCCTTTTTCCCCCACGACAAAGGTGAGGGCGGCCTGCACCTTATTCTCTGAATCGTCACCCAGTTTTATGTCCAGGGCATCCAGAGACGGATCTTTCTTGAAGTATCGCTGCCAGAATGCCTCTTTGGTTTCATCTGTCAGCAGAAAGATATCCTTATAGTCCTTTCCCTTAATATCCTCGGCACTCTTATACTTTAGTATCTCAAGTCCCTTGGGATTCAGATACTCGATCTTGTTTCCCGTGCCCACAACACAGACCCCCATCAGATAGTT
>JAZFSW010000170.1:0-8129 GCA_036446375.1 Desulfobacterales bacterium
CCCAAGAGCCTTTATCTTTGCGTCCAGGGAGACGTTGTCTTTGAAGGAGATATTGAGCAGTAGCAGGTATTCCAACAGATTCGGCGTTTCGGACGAGGTGGTGATCAGGGGGATGATGATGATGCTGCGGTCGTCTTTTCGGCCGATGCCTATATAGATATTACCTTCTCTAGCGATAATTCTTTTGGTTCCCTTAAGCTGGTTGTCCGCTTCTACACGGGAGGGGATCGGTGCAAGGGATCCTTCTTTCTTCAATACCTCAATTGTGGTTTCATCGGTGGGTTCGCCGAGCAGGTTCAGATTGTCGATCCGGTAGCGGATGGCCCCTTCGATCTTTGAAACAATCCCTTGTAGGTTCCTTAACACCACGATATTGCTGACCACAAGCTGGGAGAGGCTGAAGCCATGATCGGCCAGCGCATCAAACAGGATCCCCTGGACTGTTTCACTGATTCGGCTGGTACCGACGGTTACCGTTTTGGCCTGGTGTTTGATGGCATCAACGGGCCTGGACATCATGTCGATGGATTCGCCGACACATGTGAGGAGCGTATTGACCATGTTGCCCGCGGTACCCTTGATGTCAAAGTCGATTTCAAAATCCGATACGGGCAGTTTCCCGGAGAGGTATTTCAGCAGGAGGGTCAGATCGGATCCCATTCCATGGCCGAGGATGGTGGGTAGTTGGTTCTGGGACTTCTTCCTGCGGAATTCATTATAGAAATGGGCGATCTTCTCACGGAATGTTTCTTCCAGAATGGTTTCGTAAATGTCCATGCCCTTCCTTGTATTGTCATCCAATATCTGTAGGATCGCTTTCCGGAATCCATCGAGAAATTCGGATCCCTCGTTAATGGCAAGGGCGGCATAATAGCCCCAGATATGCCCGACCAGTGTATTGACGATCGGAGCCAGGTGTTCTTCTACCACGGGAACATGAAACACATCTGCCGCATAGGGATTGAACCGTTGTTCCCCTTCGCTGGCGATGACTACGGGCGTTGCCTTATGGGCCTGAAATATGGCCGTATCTTTTACAATATCACCGATAACCGTGTCTCGTGTACCCGCAGCACAGATAATAATCAGGGGCTCTGAGGACAGATCGATATGCTTCTTATCTTCAACGTAATCAGATGAAATGGTCTTGTAGCACAGCTCGCTGAGTTTGATGCGGATTTCATCGGCAGAGGCCTTATTCGGTCCGCTGCCTACAGCTGCCCAGTAGGTTTTCCCTACAGCCAGTCGTTTTGCCGATGCTTCAATCTCATCACCCATGGTCAGTATTCTTCTCATTTTTGCCGGTATTTCAAGTAGCTGTTTGACCTCCTCGGAGATAAATCGTTCATCTCTACGTCCTGTCAGTGCGGCAATGTTGAGTCCCAGAATGGCACCGGCCACAATCTGGGAATAGAACGCCTTGGTTGAGGCAACCGACATTTCAAGATCACGGCCATTGCTCGTATACATGACACCGTGAACCTTTGTGGTGATATCCGAATCCCTTCGGTTCACGATGGCGATGGTGTGCGCTCCGCGCTCTTTCACCATGTCCGCTGTCCGATTGGTGTCTGTGGTCGTGCCGGATTGGCTGATGAAAATAACCAGGGTATCGGCCATGCTGTCAGGAGCATCATTTCCGAGCTTGAACCCGCTAAGCTCCGAGGCTTTCAAAGCGTTGACCTGCAGGGAAGGTGTGTTGAGGTAGTAGTTCAGGATGTCTGAACATACCTGGGATGCCACACCGGCGGTTCCCTGTCCAACGAAAAATATGCGCTGTATCTGCCTGTGGGTTAACGCGTTTTTCAGGTCATCGGGGAACACGGTATCATCCAGGGCGATGGTATACAGGGGATCCCCATCTTCTTTGATTCGCCATCGGTTCTGAATGGTCTTTTCCACCGACAGGGGAGACTCGGAGATTTCCTTTAGAAAATAGTGGGCAAAGTCCTGGCGGTCGATGTCCCGTGACGTGATTTCCGTCTCCTTTACATCATCCGGTCCTATGTCTACCGGGGTCCCATCATAGAAGATCGCGTTGATCCCTTCGATTCCCCCCCCTGAGTTCTGGTTCAGGGAAAAGATCTGTCCCTGGGTCAGCCCGGCTTTCCCTTCTCCGGTCACTTCTCCATCGACCTTGACATAGCGGGAGGTCTCCTCCACAAACCCGTAGACTTCGGATGTGGGCATGTAATGATCTTCGGCAAGACCGATGTATATTGCCTGACCGCTGCCTTTCTGGGCAAGAAACAGTTTGTCCGGTGCCAGGTCGCTTTGCATCATGATGGCATGGGACCCGTCGAAGTCGTTTACCGCCAGCCGAAAGGCTTCTTGCAGCTCGACCCCCTGATCCAGGTAGCGTTGGATTTGAAGAGGGATGATCTTGGTGTCCGATGTGATCTCCCGATCAATGGCCACGCCCCTATCTTCAATATCCTTTTTCAACAGGAGATAATTATCGATGTCCCCATTGAGACAGACATGGATGGTTCCGGTTCTTTTCTCCTGGCTTGCCGGTGCTGAATTGTCAACCGGATGACAGTTGGCTTCAGAAATTGCACCGATAGACGCCCAGCGGGTATGCGACGATACGGTATGATACCGATGGGCAAACCGGGTGAGCAGCTGAAGGATCCTATCCTCGCTGATCTGTTTGCGAAGAAAGCGCGTGTTATCGCCCAGGCTGCCGATTTCTGCGGCCACCTTATAGGTAAATGTTACAGAACGCTCATCCGGGCCACCGGGGTTGGGTAGCGCTGTATACCGGATGCTCCGGTTGAGCAGGATCTCTCCGGTGCATCGATCGTCAAATGGGGCAAGGAGGTCTTGTGCTTCAAGGGCAGTCTTGAATGTCGCGTATTGATCGGTGTCGAGGTTAAACATCAGGGAGATGCCTGCCGAGTCACGTCCCCTGACCTCCAGGCGATCGATACTGTTTAGCACGGCATTGAGGTTCTTGAATATGCCGACACATCGGCTATCCGGTGCTTCACTCCCCGGACCGATCAGGTCGGATGTCTTCTTCAGATTCGGAAGGATTTCAGCAGACAGACACCAGGCGACATCCCGCAACCGGTCGATAAAATCGACCATCGTATCCACTTCACCACTGTCGATCCGACCCATATGATCGGTGAGAGATTGTGCTTCACCCGTGATGATGACCGCGATACGATCAGACAGGGCTTTCAGGTCATGGTGAGCGGTGTCGTTTAGAAAGAGGCGATAGAACGGATCCGATCGGTTAAGATCACGAACAGACCGGTAGAGGCCGTCCACGGCGGCGTTCCCGCCAAGGTAGTGGTCCCGGTCTATCTTTCCATTGTTTTTCGTGCAGTCCCGGTAGCGCTTTCTTTCCACGCTGTCGATCAGCCTGTTTAGCCCGTCCATACTGAGTGGATCGACAACGGGTTTTCCCCGCGTAACCGAAACGATCCCGGCAATGCCGCAGCCAAGGGTACTGTCGCTGGCAGGAAAGAAGACGATCCCCTTGTCCGGTACATTTGCGGGATACTTCCCAAAGTAGACCCCGGCCTTCAGATAGGGGCGTATCTGTCTGATAAGGGATCGGATAAATGGCAGGCCGCTTGTCATTGGCATTGTAGTTCTATCCTGGGTCCGATCACACCTGAAGCTTGCTTTGCGCTCTGATAATTCAACGCCCTAAACAGTTATGGATAGGGTCTCACATTTTCAGATAGAGGTCTCTTATCTTATCCCTTGTCATTACGTCCTTCCAGTTATCCCCTATGGCGTTTTCCCAGAGGGGCTCAAGGAAGAGGGCGACATCGATCATTTTTTCCAGGTCATCGGGTTTCATACCCGTGACAAGGTTTCGGGGCAGGGCGATATCATGTTTTTCGATCATCCGGCGAAACTCGGTAACCCCTTCCGGATAATAGTCGTCAAGATAGTCAAAGGTGATCGCATTTCCGATGCCGTGGTGAAGGCCCAATACATAGCAGAGACCGTAGGAAAGGGCATGACAGACGCCGACCTGGGAATAGGCGATGCTCATGCCGCCAAAGAAAGAGGCCATCATCAGCTTGTCGTCACTCTCCGGATCATCATCTAAGAAGACGGCCCTGCACAGGCCGAGAGACTTCTCACCATAGGATTGACTGAAGGTGTTGATGTATGAACCGTTTAACGATTCGATGCAGTGAATATAGCAATCCATGCCTGTGTAAAACCGTTGCTCGGCGGGCACGCCTGCGAGCAGCTCCGGATCGAGAACCACCTGATCAAACACCGTGTAATCGGAGTTGATGCCCAGTTTTCTTTCCGGTCCGCTTAGCACGGTCGTGCGGGAGACCTCTGAGCCTGTTCCCGACAGGGTGGGGATGCCCGCATGATAAACCGCCGGATTCTTGATGAGATCCCATCCCTGATAGTCTGCTGAAGATCCGGGGTTTGTGAGCATGAGGGAAACCGCTTTTGCCAGGTCCATGGTACTGCCCCCCCCGATTCCCAAGACCCCTGCCGGTAGTTGCCTCGGGTGTGATGCCATATGCGTATTTACGTTTTCGGTCAGCGTATCCACATAGGCGGTTTTGGGCTCATCGTCCACGTTGACCCACAAAATCAGGTCCTGGGTTTTTGCCGGGATGCTCTCTTTCAGCGCGGACTGAGAAAAAGCATCATCAACCAAAAAGACCATGACGTCATCGGTGTGGGAACGCTTTTCTGCGAGGATCTCGTCAAGTTGGTTGAAACACCCCCGCCCAAAGATTACGTTGGAGATCATCCTAAAGTTTCGAAACATGGTTTCGGTTACTCCTTTCCACGAAAGACGTTGTCGATGGCAAAAATCCGCTCCTGCAATTCTTTGGCTGTCCAGCCGATCTTCATCTGCATGGAGATGGTCCTGCTCATGATGCGATCCGATTGGGGAAGTGTGACCTTGTCGTAGTCCGGTTGGTTCTCAACCAGGGAAAGCGGAAGTCGGGCAGCGGCGCTGAGCTTCTTTAAATGCTCCCAGTTTCGCAGGTAGTGCCAGCCGTTGTCATACCAATAGAAGCAACCATCCACGCCGGCTTCCCCCAGCAGTTGCGCTATCTCGCGGGTTCTTGCTTCATCGGGAAGAAAGAAGGAAAGGAAAGATGCGGAATCCCCTTTTTTGTCCGGGACATCCCTGAAAGAAACCTCCGAATGTTTGGCCAGGGCCTGCTTTATCCTGCTCTTATGGGTTCGTTGTGTTTTGAGGATGAAATCAAGTTTTCTCAGCTGGGCAAGGCCCACGGCGGCATTGAGTTCGCTTATTCGAACGTTGGTCCCGAGGATTGGGTGGCCTTCCAGCCCCCGGTCGTTTCCGATATGATCGTGACCGTGATCGGTGTACCCATCCGATAGCCGGTAGAGCGTCTCATCATTGGTTACGACCGCGCCGCCCTCCCCGCAGGTGATGGTTTTGACGGGATCAAACGAAAAACACCCCATCTGGCCGAATGTCCCCAGGGCTTTTCCGTCCAGGGTTGAACCCACCGACTGGCAGGCATCTTCAATCAGAACCAGCCCCTTTTCAGCACACAGGGCTTGAATCTTGTCGATACGGGCCATGGCGCCACACATATGAACGGGCAATACCGCCTTTGTTCTGGGGGTCAGCACGGCTTCGATCGCCCCGGGATCCAGGCACAAGGTTTCGTCAATTTCAGAGAAAACAGGTACAGCGCCGGCATTGATTACTGCTTCGATCGTAGCGATAAAGGTAAAGGGCGGCACGATGACCTCATCGCCCGCACCTATGCCGCAAGCGGCAAGGGCTGTGCTCAGCGCAGCGGTGCCGGATGAACACAAGTGACAATGGGATACATCCAGGCGTTGGGAAAACTCCTTTTCAAATGTTCTGGCTTTCCAATGATCGCCGCGGGCCTGGTCAAAACCGTAGCGGAACAATACACCCGTGTCGAGAACATCCTTGACTTCCTTGCGTTCCTCGTCACCAAAAATTTCAAAACCCGGCATGAATATCTCCTTGTATCGGTCGTTCAGGTTGTTGTTGAAGGATGTTTTTTAGCCACTAAGGCACCAAGGCACAAAGAAAAGGACATCTAAGGTGTTCTAGATACTACAAACCCTTAGTTCTTTGTGTCTTCGTGTCGTGGTGCTTTTGCGCCGTGGTGCTTTTGCGCCGTGGTGCTTTGGCGCAGTAGTGGCAACCGTCTTTTTCGGCTAGCTCTTTACCCCGCGGTGGTTATGTCTCATCTCTGCAAAGTAATTTCCGAAATACTGTTCCATGGCCATTCGTGCATATGAAGCGGCTTTTGTGCCGATGTATTTCCCATGGGCAACAAGGACAGACAGGACAAGGGCCTCGGTCCCATCCTTTTCTTCGGCAAAACCGACAAACCAGTCGAAACGCTTGTCCTGGGCCTTGCTGTTGATTGATCCTGATTTTCCGCCGATTCTCAGCTGTGAGAGGATCGGATGTCGTCGGTAACCGCTGAAGATCTTCTTTCCGGTACCGGAACGTACCGTTGCCACCATAAGATCACCCAGAACCGATGCTGTTTGCGGCGTAATGGCCTGGCCGAGGAACGATGGATGTCCGCTATAGATCGGTTGCCCCGTGTCATCGATAATTCTGTCGACGATTGCGGGCGCAACCCATTGTCCCCGATTCCATATGGTCGACACGATCAGCGCGCCGTGGAGGGGCGATAGTGTGGTATGACGATTGAATCCACTGGCCACCTCAGCCAATTCGTATGGTTCATCTGAAAAAGAGATCTTGCCGGACTCAACCGGAAATTCAAAATCGATGGTCCGGTTAAAGCCCAGCGCTTCAGCATACTTCAGGAGGTGGTCTTTTCCCAGATCCGCCCCGATTTTCCCGAATACGGGATTTACGGACTGGGCAAAAGAGTCTCTCAGGGTGATCTGGCGGGTCCAACGATTGGAACGTTCCTTCAGTTGTGATCGGTATAGGGTGTGTTTTCTGCCGTTATAGGAAAAAGGTGAATCAGGATTGTAATCATTGATCTCGATTCCCGCTGCAGCCGTTACAATCTTAATTACGCTTGCCGCAGGAAATCGGTGGTCTATGCACTGGTTGCTTTCGGGGGCCTGGCTGTCAAAGCTCACCATCGATAAGATCCGTCCGGTCGAGGGATCCATGGCCACTATCCCCACATGCCTGGCATTTCTCCGGTCGATTTTGTCCAGCATGAAGTTTTGAAGGGAAAGGTTGAGACTTGTTTCCACGCTGAGAGGATGGCCGTCTGTGGCCGTGTCAATGCTCTTGGCCCTGAGATTCAAAAGCGCGTTCCGATCCAGTAAGGTCCGAACATCATGCTTCTTGAGGAGCGGGGCGGCCGCTGATGGATTTTCAGACGATGGATCCGTTTCCAGATGCGTGCCATTGGCATGGGAAAGGGGTGTTGTGTTTTCGGATTCTGCAGGTCTCCCCATGAATCCATATACTGCCAGCATCAGAACCAGTAAGAAACACCCATATTTGGGTAAGTGTGCGGCGATCTTGCTGTCTGTTCTGTTCTTTTTCAGGCGTTGCTGGTATTCCTGCCAGGTTTCCCCCCTCAAATCATCCTTCTGATTATCTCGACTCGCTGAGCGCATGGATATTTCCTGATTGATGGACACGACGATAGTGTCTGACTAGGGTGACGTAAACGGGGTTGTCTGTCTATTTATCGTTTCTTATGACGCTGTCCAAACTGATCTCAACTTCAGTTCCATCCTTCTGGCGGATGACGAGCTGTTCCGCGAGGGTGTTGGTCCGGATAACCTTGCCTTTCCCTTGGGCTGTCTCAATTGTCTTGCCTATTTTGGGGAATTTCTTATTCAGTTGCCGATAGGTGTCGTTTTCGAATGTGAGACAACACATCAACCGGCCGCATTGACCGGAGATCTTTGTGGGATTTAGGGAAAGGCTTTGCTCTTTTGCCATGCGTATGGTGACGGGTCCGAACTTTTCCATAAATGCCGCACAACATATTTCACGACCGCATCTTCCCATACCCCCGCACATTTTGGCCTGGTGGCGGATCTGAACTTGACGCATCTCGATGCGCACATTCAGCTTCTTCACCAATCGTTTGACCAGTTCACGGAAATCGACCCGGCCCTCGGATGTGAAATAGAAGGTCATCCGGTTCGCATCGAATGCA
>JAZFSW010000171.1:0-3027 GCA_036446375.1 Desulfobacterales bacterium
GAGAGCGGCAAGACCCGATCGGTCTATTACACCCCGGCGCATCCATACACCCGGGCACTACTGGCATCCATACCACGGACCGGAAAATCCGGGCAATCGCTCTACGTCATACAAGGCGCACCCCCGGACAACACAAAACGGCTACCGGGTTGCCCGTTTGCACCCCGTTGCCGCTATGTTGCCGACCCATGCGAGCGATCGGTCCCCCGGATTCAGAGAATCGCTCCCGAACGGTTCTCCGCGTGTCTGAGGGTTCAGGACGGATCGCTTCAGATCGAACCCATCGGCGAGGAGTCGTCATGACCGGGTCGCTTCTGGAAATAAGAGATCTAAAGACCTATTTCCCGTATGTTGAAAACACATTTTTCAGGCGGGCAAGGGGTCATGTCAAAGCGGTGGATGGGGTCACCATCGACATCGCAAAAGGCGAGATTCTCGGTCTTGTGGGAGAGTCGGGGTGCGGAAAATCAACGCTTGCCCGAACGGTGATAGGCCTGGAAAAGAAGACCGCCGGTTCAATCAAGTTGGAGGGCAGGGAATTGGGTGCGCTTTCCGGTAGAGACTTAAGACACTTGCGGCCGAAATTCCAGATGATCTTCCAGGATCCGTATTCATCGCTGAACCCGAGGATGACTGTCTTTGATGCGTTATCCGAGCCGCTCCGGTACCATGGTCTTGTCAAAAAGGTGGATCTAGTCGAAACAGTTTCAAGCCTGATGGATGAGGTCGGTCTGATGCCCCGCCACATGAAGAAATATCCCCATGAGTTCTCAGGAGGCCAGCTCCAACGGATCGCCATTGCCCGCGTGTTGGCGCTCCAACCGAAATTCATCGTCGCCGATGAGCCGGTTTCCGCGCTGGATGTTTCGATCCAGTCCCAGATTCTGAACCTGTTACGCGAACTTACCGGGAAACATCACTTGACCGTCTTGTTTATCTCCCACGATCTGTCGGTGATCAGGCATATAGCGGATCGGACCGCTGTCATGTATCTCGGAAAGATCGTCGAATCCGGTGGGAGCAATCAAGTCTTTTCCGAGACAAAACATCCCTATACCCAGGCGCTGCTGTCTGCAATTCCGCTGCCAGACCCGGATAGAGAGAAAAATCGGAAGCGGATTCTCATGACCGGTGATCCGCCCTCGGCTCTCAATCCTCCCTCCGGATGCCGCTTCCATCCCCGGTGTCGCTACGCAGAAAGCCGGTGCGCTGAAATCGAGCCGAAACTCGAACCCAAAAGCCCGGGCCACCTGGCGGCATGTCTATTTTCGGATCGGGTCTCGGCAGTGTAAGGGGGGGGGAGCTGTCCTAACCGTTCTCACTTTTCTTTGCGTTTTCCAGTGCGATCAAAACATTTCGATGGAATAGAGTATAGGAAATGCCTGTGTGAAGGTGGCCCAGTTTCTCTCGGTATCCTCTTTCGGATAGCTTCACCAGATCAGGTAAGTAGAAAAACGTCTCCCACGCTTCAGTTTCCTTCTGGAAAGCGTCGGTCAGATTCGTTGCCAACGGATGATCAAGGTGTTTTCTGTTCCAGGGACACGCGTGTTGGCAGATCTCACAGTCACCTACCCTATTCTCCATAACCGTATGCATCTTCTTGGGCAATGTTTCAGTCTGCAATCGATAGGACATACACTTCTTTGCATCCAATACGTGTGGTTGATCCAGCGCTGCAAAGGGGCAAGCCTTCTGACACTTGTCACAATCGCGGCACCGGTTGGATTCCCCTTTGGTGTTATGCTCAAGAGCGGCGTTTGTTATAATTCCGCCAAGAGCCAGAAACGTTCCATACGTTTTGGATATGAGCAAAGAGTGCTTCCCCTGCCATCCCAGGCCTGCTCTTATCGCAGCAAGTTTCAGCGGAAGAATAGACCCTTCCAGCTCAGAGCTATCACAAGCCGATGCCTGGTATCCTTCATTCTTCAGAAGATCAACAATGGGTTCAAGCGGCTTCACAACATCAAGGAAGAACTCTGAAAGATAGAGTCTGCTCGTTCTACCGTACCAGGGATCTGTCCAGGCCGGCAAGGCTACTGCGCCAATATATACTCCGGTAACAATTATAGTCCTAGCGTCCGGCAGCGATAGTCTTGGATCTCGCCGTTTGGAATGTCGCAGCGGATAATCTGAAAACGCGGATGCTTCAGCAAATCCCAACGCATCTATTCCTATGGAATCAGCAAGATTTCTGATTTTTTCTGAAAGCAGATCTTTCTTCATCTACCTTTCTTTATCTCATCCCAGAAATCATATTCTCTACCCGGTCTATCCACGATAGCGTCATCTATCCTGTCTCTATCGTGCACAATCTTTTCATAAAGCGTCTCCCTCGACGCTCTTATAATCATCTGCTTTGCCGCATCGGTATAAATGTTGGTGGCGATATCATACCAGTCCCCAAAAGCAGGTATGAAGCTAATGGCCTCTTTGCCAAATAAGGTCAGGGCCTCTCGCCTTTCGCCTCGTTCTAGAAGCTGCTTATAAACAGGAACCTTGAACAGGGCTTCAATGGCCTCTTCGACGATCGCTATTAGAAAACCGGGGATGCCTCCGGCGATGTATCCGGCAACTTCAGGAACAACGGCAATCGCACTTACAATCCGGTCCACGGTATCTGCTTTGCCCGACCACCAGATTGTCTTTGCGTATTTGTTGAGGTTGTATACAACGGCATTTTCATAATCTGTTGAAATCAAAGGATACTCAAGAGATTCTTCCTGTAGAAACGCATCATTGGCTAATTCATCTGCCATTGCATCCAAGTCGAAGAATTCTCTCCCAGGCGAAAAGTAGCCTGCTACCCTCTCAATCCATGTGAATTCCTCTTCCATATTCTACTCAGTTTCCATCCTCAGAAAAGCAAGGCCAAGGATGGACACTACTCAATCAGGAGGACTTCGCCAGAGGTTTCTAAGATCCTTTGAGACCTGGTAGCGAATACCGTTATCCTCAAGAATATCCTGCGTGACAGATTCGAGTTCCTTTCGCCGGAATACAACCGCGGCATTCTCTGTGTTGCCGAAT
>JAZFSW010000172.1:0-2527 GCA_036446375.1 Desulfobacterales bacterium
ATCGAAAGAGGCACAACGCATTCATGATGTCATTTCCGCCACACCGGATGTAAGGGAAGACAGGGTAAATGAACTGAAAGCCAAGATTGACTCTGGCAATTACCAAGTTGATCATGACGCGGTTGCCGGTAAAATGGCTGACGATATTCTCGAAGGGATTCTGTAAGCCGCAGATTCATCTCACCCAATACATATTTCCTTGTCCAAACCACACATATTAATGTTAATTATCCGGGTCCAGTAAAATGGGCCCGGTTTTTTATTTTGCCCCTGAAAGATCCTCCGGTATTCGTTAATCTGTTGCGTCACGCCAATGCATCATTGATGGTCTTTCGGCCAGGCTTCTTGTCTCAGCCGAAACGAGCGGTTCCGCCTGTCCTATGGATGCCGCGGATCATGTCCGACCTGACGAGGGGGCTTTGGACGCTCAAGCTGCTGATATTACGATGTCTTCTTGTAGATACTCGGTGAAACATATGTGTACTTATGCTCTATGTTACTGAGACTTTCCGCGCCGCCTATGATGAAAAGGCCATTGAGTTTCAGTACATCGTAGAGCTTGTTTATCACCTTTGTTTTCACCATGTTATCGAAATATATCAATACGTTCCGACAGAATATTACATCAAATTGTTCCGTGGGTTTCGGGTCGGTGAGAAGGTTGTATCGCTTGAAGGTAACCGCTTTTTTCACGTTCTCTTTTACCCGGACATGTCTGTCAAATTTCCCGTTTCCTTTCTGGAAATATCGTTTCAGCAGGTGGTGGGGGACAAGCTTAGTTCTTTCGGCTGGATATATTCCGTTTCGTCCCATTCGCAAGACATGGCTGGATATATCTGTTGCGAGAATTGTCGGGTGAAATCCTTTTTCCATGCAGTTGATGGCAACCGAATAGGGCTCCTCACCAGAGGATGACGCGGCACACCAGATATTGCAGTGGCCGTCATGGAGATGGTCCAGGTGATGACTTTCTCTAAAGAAATAGGTGTGATTTGTTGAAACAGCATCCAGAAAATCCATCAACTCTTGATCATCAACGTCCAGAACGTCAAGATACGCATCAACGGAACCAATACCTGTGCTGCGCAAGCGCTTTGAAAGGCGAGCCTGAAGCAGCTGTTTCTTCCCCGCATGCAGATTGATGCCGCATTCGTCGTAAACGAGGTCGCTGAACCGCTTGAACTGCCCTGTTGTTAACTCCATCGTTTGATCTCGTTTCCCATCTAGCTGTTTCAGGGAGATTCCCGCAGCTGGGTTTCCTGATGCCCCGATTCGCCGAATGCCACTGAGATATCATCGGCCATTTGATGAGAAAACTTAAGTGAGAATGGCCCCTCGCCAAAGGAATTGGATGATTCTGGGGGATCAGGGGCCAAGGGTTCCTGGGTCCCAGGTCCTCCCCTCGAACAGAAAGGGGTGAAAAATACTGGAATATTGAACCTTTGGGTAATTCCCATCAACAATATCGGGGGAGGATCATTAGGATCAGACAATCAGATCAGGAGAATACGGGCCGAGGCGGCAGATTTTGCCGGTTTGATCCGAGAATATTCCGCGAATGTATCCAACCGGCCAATAGGCTCGTCAAACTGATGACGATTCAGCGTGTTGCGGCCGATTCAGGCGCTGTCTATTGCTGGGTTTTTCTGTTGCAGGACAGCCGTTTAGCGGTGGACCAGTGGCACTGGATATCCCATTTCTTGTGAACCCGCATAAAGGCACGGTATTTGCCGAAAATGGTATGGAAGTTGCATTGCTATTCCACCGTGTTCCATCGTTTGGCTAAAACGTATTGTTCCGGGGCCATGTACCCTGTGGTATGGAAACGTCTGAAGTCAACCAACACAGCCATGGGCGGGAGAGATATGCAATGAACGCAGTTCCGGAGCAAAAGCGCACCGATGTCAGGGGGGATTTTTCATTCTCTGTCAGTTATCGATTCCTGACCCCGGAGGAATACAGGACCAAGAAGAATGCCATCGAACAGGTTGTAAATCGGGGTGGGAAAAGACTCACGCTGGACAGCAACGGCACCGATGACAGAGGGCGCGATTCCGATTCCCGGCTCGTTGATTTCCTGATGCAGATGGATGAAAAAATGAACCGGATATTGGATCTGCTCACTGAAAAGGAAACCCGAGACGAGGGGCTTCTTCAGGGCGTTGGGATAAATATCAGTGGATCGGGGATGAAATTGAGAGTGGACCGGCCTGCTGAGGCAGGGCAGGTTATACATACCGATTTTGTGCTCTCCCGGTTTCCATATGTTCGCCTCAGCCTGTATGGTCGAATCGTCCAGACCACGCCGGTTCAGGAAAGCGATACCGGAGCTTATGATCTTGGCGTCAAGTTTCTCGATATGGATGATTCTGCAAGAGATCAGATTGTCGCCAGGATCTTCCAGGCTCAGCGAGAGGCCATTCGAAGGAACAGAAACGATTGACACCACACGTTTCCCATCTGTGTGTGCGCTGGTTCTGTTGACGGGCCATATGGCGGGAAGCTGACGGATGCTAATCACAATGTC
>JAZFSW010000173.1:0-2888 GCA_036446375.1 Desulfobacterales bacterium
CTCTCCAACCACATGCCGATAACAACCGCCACCGAGGCGACAAAAACACCGGGAATCTTTCGGGTCTTCTTAAAACTCAATATAAGGACCGGGATTACAAAATTACACAGGATCATGGACCAAAATAGATAGGCATAAGGCCCGGATATTTTGTAGAAGAATATTTGCATTTCATGGGGTTCGTTCCCGAAATAAGCCGTCAGATATTCCGAAAAAGTGAAATAAAACCAAAGGAGGGACATGACCAGCAGAAGCCGTCCCAAGTATGTGAAATGGATCTCTTTCAGATAAGATTCCAGACCATATATTTTCCGAAAGGCGATCATAGCAAGCAGAAGCGCCGCGATCCCGGAGAATATTGCCCCAACCACAAAGTAGGGGCTGAAAATCGTACTGTGCCACATCGGCTGTAAGGTCATGGAGAAAATAAAGGAAATCACGGTATGAACGGATATCGCTATGGGGATAACCATCACCATCAGAATACCGATAGCCCGTTCCAGTATCTCGTGCTGTTTTTCAGTGCCCTGCCAGTTCCAGGCCAAGAACTCATACAGCCAGCGGGGCCGGGTTCCCCGATCTCTGAGGATCGCGATATCCGGGATCATGGGCAAATAAAGGTAAACGGTGCTGGCAGTGAAATAGGTGGTAATCGAAGCGACATCCCAAAGCAGCGGGGACTGCAACCGTCCGTAGAAAAAAATGTTTAACATCCGATCGGGACGTCCCAGATCAATAAGGGGATGAACCGCCCCTATGACCAGAACAATGGCTGTGATCACCTCGGCCATGCGCGTGATCGGCCGCCGCCATTCAGCTTGGGAGAGCCGCAGAATTGCCGAGATCAAGGTCCCCGCATGGCTGATACCGATGAAGAAGACGAAATTTACAATGTAAAAACCCCATGTGACGGATTGGTTCATCCCCGTTACGCCGAGCCCGACATAGATCTGCCGAATATACAGAAATGAGGCTACGCAGATGACCCCAAGGAAGAATGCTGCAGTCCAATAGAACCCTTTGCCTGTCTGCTCAATGGGACGGAAGAGCAAAGCTTCTGTGTGGGCTGTTTCAGACATACCGTTCTTCCTCTGCTAAGTAGTATACCTTGGGTACCGTGCCAAGATCACCATGCAAGGTGAAGGCCCGTTCACTCTTGGATAACCTGGCTACCTGATAGTCAGCATCGTGTAGATCACCAAAATACACCGCGTTAACCGGGCAAATTTCAGCGCATGCGGGGATGACATCTTCTTCTCTCAATGCACGATTTTCAGCCCTTGCACGTTCCTTGCCTTTCTGAATCCGGTGAACACAAAAGGTGCATTTCTCCACGACGCCGTGGGACCTTATGGTAACATCTGGATTAAGGTTTTTTTCCATCCCCGACGGCCATTGGGGTCTGGTCCAGTTAAAATATTTCACCGTATAGGGACAGGCGGCCATACAGAACCGACAGCCGATACATCTGGCGTAGATTTGTGTAACGAGACCCTCATCGGTCCGATATGTCGCCCGCACCGGACAGACTTTCGCACAGGGCGCTTTGTCACAGTGCATGCAAGGTCTTGGAAGAAACTTTACGCGCACATCCGGAAACTCACCCTCCTCTTCGACCACCAGATCCATCCAGGAAATGACGCGTCCCCTGTCAGCCTCTTCAGGGCCGCATTGGGGTATATTGTTTTCCTGCTTACAGGCGGTGATACAGGCGCCACAGCCCGTACATTTGTCCAAATCTATGACCATTCCCCACGAAAGCATCTGCGCTGTTCCTTTTCGTAATGTGTTAAATCAAGACAACTGAAATGCGATCGGACCCGCCACAAAGACACTAAGGCACAAAGAGGAATATTCTGATCTGTTCTTCGTTTCTTCGTGTCCTCGTGGAAATCCGAAAACGGCTTTACCACTACGCTTTATAGATCTTAACCCTTGTTCCGGACGTCGCCGGAACACCGCTGAGCATATCTGCATCCTTTACCAGGAGCGTATTCGGATTGATTCCTCGATCCTTTGTATATCTGCCCAGGGCCGTGTGACCCAAACCCATGGGGACATTGACCATGTCCGGATGAGCCCCTGAGTAGATCCGCGCCCGAACTTTCACTTTGCCAACGGGGGATTCCAACCAGATCCAATCACCATCGGAAACACCAACCAACCTGGCCGTTTCCGGGTTGATTTCCGCCCAGGAATCCCATCTTACATAGTGCCGGAACCCCACCATTTCCATGAGCAGTGGACTGTTGGTGGGCGTTCCATCTCCTACTATATTGATATCAAAGGGGATCAAATGGTACATATATTCAAACTCATCGCCTGCAAATCGAGCAGGCTCATGATGGGGGAGATAGACCTCATCGCCTCGAGCCTTGATGTTCAATCGTTCGAGTAGAGCCTCCTCCGGAGCATACTTTTCAAATTCCTGTTTCAATCCCTGCATATAGAATTCAAACTTTCCGGACGGTGTATCAAAGGCTTCTCCTAAGAACACCTCTTTTCGGATTGTATCCACCCATGCGCCCTGCTGAATCAGATGATGCCAAAACTCTTCAGATGTCTTATGTCGGGGATCGATCCATCCTCTCTTCCCTAGATAGGCCAACCAGGCCCTATCACTCTCACCTTGCATACTTCCCCGTCCCGATTCAAACAACTTTCCAGCGGCCCAGCGTATCACGGAAGGATAGTCCTGGAAGGGTAAGGATCGGGTCATATGTCCACCGATTGCACGAGAAAGCTCCAGGATGAATTCCACCGAAGGCTTTGTATCGCCAATGGGCTTGATGACGGGCTGTCCCACACCGAAATGGCTATCCAATGTATAGGGAACATCGGAATCCGCCTGCCAACTTTCCAAATAATGGTTGTCTGGTAGAATGAGA
>JAZFSW010000174.1:0-2681 GCA_036446375.1 Desulfobacterales bacterium
GCCGGTCTGCAGGAGCTCGATGTTCCCGGATTGCTCATAGACGAAAAACACGGAGGGATCGGTCTTGGACTGCTCGATACCGCCCTGGTAGCCGAAGCCCTGGGCAATCATGTGACGCCATTGCCCTATGTCGCCACCGTGGTGATGGTACCCCGGGCTAGTGCCGCAGCAGGATCCGAGGAACAACAATCCCGCTGGCTGCCCGAGTTTGCAGAGGGTAAAGTCATCGCCGGTGCGGCCCTGACGGAAGCGGTCAGCTCCCGGCTCGATGCAAAGATCCAGTGGGATGGGAAAACGCTGACAGGTAAAGCGCTGTTTGTATTGGATTTTGAAGCAGACCTGTATCTCGTGGCCGATGAGAATCGTGCGTTGTATCTGGTTAAGGCCGATGCCACCGGGCTGAAACGCCAATTGCTGACCACCATCGATAAGACCCGGAGGGTTGGGGAACTGGTTTTCGAGGGGGTCAGTGCAGAGGTGCTTCCCGGCAGCAGTGATCCTGGAATCTGTGCCCGCATCATCGATGCCGGCCGGATCATCCTTGCCGCAGACACCTTAGGGGCAGCACAAAACATGCTGGATCAGGCGGTGTCATACTCAAAACAGCGCGTGCAGTTTAACCGTGTGATCGGATCCTTTCAGGCGGTAAAGCACATGTGTGCGGAAATGGTGGCATCCCTGGAGCCCTGCCGGGCGATGATGTGGTATGCCGCCCACGCATTTGACGACATCCCCGATGAGGCACCGCTGACCGCCTGTCTGACAAAGGCCCATATTTCCGAGGTGGCAACCTTTGTTGCCAGAACGTCCACAGAGGTTCACGGCGGGATGGGATTTACCGATGAGCACGGTCTGCACTACTGGTTCAAACGCATCGGTGCCAACCGGCAGCTGCTCGGGGGACCGGAGAAGGTAAGAGAAGAAGCGGCGCGGCTGCAGGGGCTGGTATAAAACAGCAGAGGACTGAGGACTGGAGAGAGTAGGGAGTAGGCGGTAAGCAGTAGGCAGAGAACCGGGAACCAGAAAGAAGAGAAACATCCCCTGTCCAATGCATCTATGTTGATTTTAATACTGCATTGAGGGAGCCGCTTTTGAAACCATCGAGATCGAGAGACACATAGATGAAACCCAGATCATGAAAGGTCTTGATGATCTCGTCCCGATGGGTGAGTAGCAGGGGGATATCCTCAACCGGGATCTCGATTCTCGCCGTGTCCCCATGGTGCCGGACGCGAAGTACCTTGAACCCGAGATCATAGAGGGTATCTTCACCCTTTTCCACCTGGCTGAGTTTTTCCACAGTTACTTCTTCCCCGTAACTGATGCGGCTGGACATACAGGGCATCGCCGGCTTTTCCGCAATTTCCAGACCGTAGTGAGTGCAAATCGCCCGTATCGTCTGCTTGTCGATCCCGAGTTCAACATAGGGGGAAAGAATAGATGCTTCCCGGCCGGCCTGTATCCCCGGCCGGTGATCCCCGAGATCATCCAGATTCACACCATAGGCAAGAGACCAGGCGGTCTCCTCAGTCAGCGATCCTTCCAGCTGCAAACGAAGCTCTTCAAGCGTCTCAAACAGAGCCTTCTTACAGTAATAGCAGCGGTCACCCTCGTTGGCCACATACGAGGGGTCTTCCATTTCCCCCGTTCTGACAATCCGGAGCGGGATGCCGTGGTCCCGGGCAAAGGCTAATGCATGCCGGTATTCCCTGCGGGCAAGGGAAGGACTGTCCGCTATCGCAGCAAGCATCTGATCTCCAAGGACGAGATGGGCCACATAGGCCAGCAGCGCGCTGTCGACACCACCGCTGTAAGCGATAATCAGACCGTTGGATCTTGAAAAATAAGCTTCCAGTGCTTCAGCCGATTGCGCCGGCGTTGTTTCCGATACAGATTCATCTATAATGGTGTTCATTGTATTTCCGATCCTGACGTCTTGGCGGTCCATCCCCTAAGTAGAAGAAATATCCCGGGGTTTTCCGATCAAACACACTCTGGGTTTCACCGCTACAGCCACGCCCCCATGCCATCGCAGCAGATACTGCCTGCGCAATCTATATAGCATAACGCTTGGTGTTCGCACAAGAAGCCGTAGGTCGGCGCATATCCACTGCCCTCTTCGCAGTGTAAGCGCCAAGCTGTTTTAAGCGATGGACGATCGCACTTCCAGCTTTAACGTCGAACACAAAGCAAACGTCCCATATCGACCATATAACCACACCAAGTCGTGGTTTCTTCATTCTTCCCCATTCAACATTCGATGTTGGGCGTTCGATGTTCGATGTTCATCTGTTCTTCGCTTATCTTTTCCCAATACGCCTTCCACAGTCCATTCTACAGAGAATTGATGCTGTGTCACTGAGGCGATGTGATTGTTGAAAAACAGATGGGCGATGGCCCATATTTCGTTTTGGTATTCGATTGCTAAATGGGTGGCATCAACCAGGTCAATGACCCGGCATTTGAGAAGATCCTTGACCCCGGTCCCCGAAGCCTTCAGCACCGATTCTTTGGCTGTCCAGTATCGGAAGAATAGCTGGAGGGGATCGTCGTCGGAAAGAGCCCACTCTTCCTCCTCTGCCGTCTTTCGGAATAGCCCGGGAGAACAGGGACGGAATTTTTCGATATCGATACCAATTCTCTTCCCGGCGACATCGGCCCCGACAACCTCGGATTTATGG
>JAZFSW010000175.1:0-5151 GCA_036446375.1 Desulfobacterales bacterium
GATGGATTGCGCCGATGCGATTCAGGTACAAATCATCACTCTCTGCCATTAATACTCAAAATCTTTTCTCTGCGACCTCTGCGGCTCTGCGGTGATTATATTTCAGTTAAAGACGTTGCTCATATGAAAATCGATCTTCTCTATGGTCGAAACGGCATCACCATTGATTTGGCCGATGAGATCAAGGCTACTGTCATCCGAAAACACCCGATGACACCGCTTTCCGATCCTCACCGATCTGTCTCGGAAGCCCTGGAACATCCCGTGGACTGCGCGCCGCTTTCCCAACTGGCACGGGGGAAAAAGGATGCGTGCATCCTTATCTGTGATATCACCCGTCCGGTTCCCAATAGCCTTTTACTGCCTCCCCTTCTTGAGACCGTTCTTGCAGCGGGAATAGCCAGGGAGAATATCCTCATTCTCGTAGCAACCGGCCTCCATCGGCCCAACGAGGGAGAAGAGCTGCGGGAAATCATCGGCGATGACACCATCTTCGATTCATTTGCCATTGAAAACCACTACGCCCGTGACCGGGAAGCCCATGCGGATCTGGGGCATACCACCGGGGGGATTCCCATACGGATCGATCGGCGCTTTGTGGAAGCGGATCTGAAAATCGTTACCGGACTGGTGGAACCCCATTTTATGGCGGGCTATTCCGGGGGCCGCAAAGTCGTTGCACCGGGGGTTGCCCATCAGGACACGATCCTGATGTTTCATACGGCCCGCATCATAGAGCACCCCAATGCGGCCAATTGTGTCATCGAGAGCAACCCTCTTCACAATGAGCAAATTGAAATTGTTCGGAAAATCGGTGGGATTGTCGCGGTAAATGTAGTGATCGACGAACAGCGATGTGTCGGGTTTGTCAATTTTGGCGACATTGAGGCAAGTCACATGAAGGCGGTCACCTTCATGCGCAGATACGCAGAAGTGTCCATACCCCGCAGGTTTAACACGGTAATCACCACTGCGGCGGGCTACCCCCTGGATAAAACGTATTATCAAACGGTAAAGGGAATGGTCGGACCGATGGACATTCTGGAACCGGGAGGGACGCTGATTATCGCCAGCGCGTGTTCCGAAGGAATGGGGAGCCGGGAGTTTGTTGCCTCCCAGCAGCGCTTGTGCGCTGCGGGTCCCGAGAAATTCATGGCCCTACTGAAAAGCCGGGAAAAGGCTGAGATAGACGAATGGGAATCCGAGATGCTGCTAAAGCCGCTGCGACTGGGCCGTGTTCAGCTGTATACCACCGGCCTTGGGGAAGCCGATTTGAGAGATACATTCGTCGAGCCGGTTTCCTCCGTGGAAGCCGCAGCAGCCGCCAGCGTCAAGGCCCACAAGGACGCAAATGTGGTGGTGATACCCGAAGGTCCCTATATGATACCCCTGTTTGGCGGAGCCGACGCTTGATACCACGGATTGCAGCGAAAGGATCCGGAACCCCTACGCCCACTCCTCGCGCAAGATATCTCCCTGCACACCGATGACCGTTGCTTTGATGGGAACTTTTCTTTCCGCTGATTCTGCGGCCTGTTTGGCCAAATTCAGCAATCCCGTGCAGCAGGGCACTTCCATAATCAGCACGCTTAAGGTGTTGATTTTCGCATCATCAATCAAGGATTTGATTTTCTGCTGATACACGTCCTGACCGTCATCGAGTTTGGGACAGGCGATGGCCAGCGATTTCCCCTTTAAAAAGGTGCGGTGAAAATCACCATGGGCAAACGCCACGCAATCAGCGGCTATTAAGACATCGGCGCCCTGATAGTAGGGTGCGCCCGGATTAACAAGATGCATCTGCAGGGGCCATTGCCTCAGCTGGGATTTGATCTCACCAACGGCGCCTTCAGTCTCGGTATCATCGTCTGCTGCAAAATCTAAAATTCTCGAACCTGGACATCCCTGGATGTTTTCCATGATTCTACCTCCCTGTTCTGTAAAGAATAATGATTGGTGGTGGTTCAAGTGTTTAATCAAGAACCGTGTTTCTATTGTTTATGACACTATGGGGTAATGTTAATGCCCCTTGCTGGCGGATATAGATTCGGCAATACTATCCATCAGGTCTTTCTTGTCTGCTTCGGGCAGTTGATGGATATCCACAATGTCCTTGAGAAGACAAATTCCCACATTACAGGGCCCACAACCGATGCCATGTTTACTGAGAATGGCCTCAAGCTCAGGGAATTGGCCGATAACTTCTTTGATGCTCGTATTTAGGAACTCTTCCATCTTTCACCTTCCCTTCCGGAAATCAGTTTTCCCAATGGATGCACTCCACCGGACAAGCCTCTGTCGCCTCCTGGATCTGTTCCGCAGGACCCCCTTCGGCAAGGATAACTTCCGCAATACCGGATTCATCATTCATGTGAAAAACGTCGGGGCAAATTTCTTCACATGTCCCACACGAGATGCAATCATCTTCGTCTATGACCACGCTTTTGCTCATTTTGGTTTCCCCCTTTGTTGTTTATGAAAAATATCGTCCGTATGGTCTTCTTTTACCGGTATTGTGGTGCGTTGGCATTGACTTAAGTCAAAAAGGGGAAATGTCTTTGGATGGGGAATGATGGGGTGCTTTGAAGGGATGAACGTCCAACATCGAACGTCCAACATCGAATGGAAAGCAATCACACCGCCTGCAGCGGGAACCTTGACCCCTCGAACCCTTATCAATCATGGACGTCTTTGGTACAGACTCTCTCATCAGAGCAGGATTGACTTCAGCTTTCCGGAAGGTGATTCATGCGATAATGTCCGGTGCCCCCTCGCAGGAGAGCCCACAGAGGGTACTGCCATCTCCGCATTCAGCGGTTTCGAGCTGCAGCGTGGGATGGTCGATATTGAACCGTTCAAGGAGTTGGGTGCGAATCGCCTTCGCGATAGGCTCGGTCTGGCTTATCGGTTGCTCGCACACCACCACATGACATGAAAAGGCGGTGCTGCTGGAACTTACCTCCCAGGCATGGAGGTAATGCACACCGAGCACACCGGGGATCTGCTCCAGGGTTTCTCTGACTTCCTCCAGATCCAAACCCTTGGGAGTAGCGTTCATGAGGACGGCTGTGGCTTCCTTCAGAATGGACCAGCAATTCTTCAGGATAAAGACCACGATCAGCAGGGACAATACCGGGTCCAGCCAGTACCACGGCTTGAAGATAAGAACCACGCCGTTGATCACCACCACAACCGAGGTGAGCAAATCGCCGAGCATGTGCAGGAAAGCACCGCGAATGTTAAGGCTGTGTTTGGAGTCCCGGTGAAGCAGCCATGCAGAAAATCCATTGCCCAGTACGCCGACACCGGCAATGAGGATCACGATGGCCCCCTTTACGACTTCAGGCTTGGCAATACGTCCAACGGCACCGTAAATGATAAAGCCGGATGCCCCCACCAGAATAGCCACATTGATGAGGGCTGCAATGATCTCTATACGCCGATACCCGAACGTATTTTGAAAAGAAGCGCTCTTCTGACCCATCCGGTAGGCCACATACGAAATCAACACGGCAGTGAAATCACTGAAATTGTGGATCGCATCCGAAATAAGCGCCATACTGTTTGCCGCAAATCCACCGATAATCTGAACCACGGGAATGATGAAATTCAGCCCCAAGGTCATCAAAAGGCGTGAGCCGCTGGTGTCCTCAACACTGACATGCCCGTGGGAATGGCCATGGTGTGGATCTGACGATGATACGTCCGGGTGGTCACTCTCCAGCGGGCATTTCGCGTTTTCATGGGGGTGCGGCATTATTGTTCCTGTTCATCCTATTTGCGTGCCATTCAGCTCAAAAGGAAAGGGCCATTTCTCTGGCCATGCCTTTGGCGGCAACGCGCTTATCTTCTGCCGTATCCGGCCCACCGGCAAGGGTCGGCTCAACGACAAGGGTCCGGATATCGGTAAACCCGATAAATCCCAGTATATGCTCGAAGTATTTCGTCTGGAAGTCCAGTGCCTCGCCATCGCTGCCGAGGGGATATTCCCCGCCTCGGGCATAGGCTACCCAGGCCGGCTTTCCGGTGACCAGCCCCTTATACCCTTCCTCCGGAGAAAAACTGAACGTGTAGGAGGGTTGGGTGAGAATGTCGATATAGTGTTTCAACCGATAGGGCAGATGGAAATTCCACATGGGAATGGCAAAAACGTATTTATCGGCCGATTTGAATTCATCGATAAGAGAAACGATTGCCTGCCAGGCATCCCGTTCTTCTTCCGTATGTTCAAGACCGTTCAATATCGCATACTTGGCATTGAGTACATCGCCGTCGAAGGGCGGCAATTCCATTGTAAACAGGTTAAGGGTAACCACCTCATCCTCCGGGTGTTTCTCCTTGTAAGCGTCAATAAATGCATCGGCTGCAGCCAGTGAATAGGAACGGTCTCCCCGGGGAGAAGCCTGAATATATAGTAATCTGCTCATGGCATACCTCCTATGGTGAAGGTTATCCGTATTGTTTTCATAATTGCTTGATTTTACTTACTAAACAATCACCTCTGGCGAAACAGGATCACATCCTCCAGCACCAGGAGGCGATTGGGTTACATTAGATGAAGAATAGGGCCTCTCCGGCTATTGTCAAGTATGGTGCAGCTCGTAGGATTGTTCACCCCAGATGCATCAGAGGGTCTTCAGATAGGCCATCAGGGCATCCACTGTTTCTTTAGACTGCGTGCCCAGGGGTGGCATGGCTTCAAATGGCGTCGCCAGTTGCTTTCTAACGTTGGCCTCAGTAACCGGCCATCGACTCTTGTGAAGGGTCTCCCGTTGGAAGAGTCCCTTTAGACCCGGACCGACTCTGGAATCGGTTGTGCCCGGATCATGGCAAAAGACGCATTTCTGATTGAATATTCTGGCGCCTTCCTTCGCCAACCCCTCCGACATCTCCTCAGGGGCTTTCTTTGTGCCGTATACCAGTTCGCCGCCAAAATAACCGAGACCGGTAACCGACAGCAGACAGAACAGATATGCGATAAGCGTCTTCAGCCCCTTCGGTGACTTTTTGCCCCAATAGATCGCCACCAACAAGAAGATCAGCAGGGTCGCGGCCAGGCCATATTTCATTTGAATGGGAAAAAGCCAGGCGCCGCCATAAAAGTGCTGCCAGTCCATAAACCCAAGGATTGCCGCCGGCAGCAAGGCGACC